>JAIDSQ010000150.1:15522-23138 GCA_029061155.1 Clostridia bacterium | reverse complement strand
GTTTATCGTTGATTATTTGCAGTGCAGCCTCGTCAATTACCGTTATCCCCTCCTGCTTGGCTATTTCAACCATTTGCGTAAGCGCAGCTTTTAAGAATATGCGGGGGATTTTAGTGAGCTTTGCGCAAGCCTGGTCTGTAAAGGTCACTTCGGGGTCAATACGCTTTGCCGCATACTTGACGGAGTTTACGTCACCTTCCTTTGCCTGAATTTTTTCGGGGAAAGGCTTTTTAAATGCCGAACACCAGAAATTTGTGCTGTCGCGGTAGCCGTAGTCTACGGGAACGGGCGGGAAATCTTTCGCCTTTACGCCGTTTACAATGGCGTTATAGTATCTATCCTTCATCAAGATTTTATCAATTTTTAAAATGAAGTGCGCGCCGAATTTGCTCGTTATGCCGTTGAAATTGCGGTAAGGCGGTTCGTAACCTTCGAGATTGCCTGCTTTGTCAAGGTGTGCATCTTCCAACGAGCTGTCCCAGGTACACTCGAAAACCTGATACGCCTCTTTAACGACCTGAGGGCGGTCGCCTTCGGCGATACCTTTTTCCAAAGTGAATATGCAATTTTTCATCTTTTCTTCGGTTGTGTCGCCGGGGAAACCGAGACGCACAGCCTCGCGGAAATACTTTTTATCGTCGGTTATAAAGTTTAACGAAACTTTACTTCCGCGCAGAATGTTCTGCGCCGTGTTGGAACTGTTGCGGCATTCCAATATCATGGCGTAATAGTCCTTGCCCGCAATGTAATACGGAAAACACAGCGAATACGAGCCGAGGTTAGTTTGACCGTTTTCTGAAACAGTTCCCACCAAAATTGTGGGCATAGGAAAAAATGCGGAAGTCTGATAGAAATTATCTACTATGCGCAAGTCTTTAAAAGAACTCATAAATACTCCTTTTGCAAGTTTTGTTTATACATTTATATTCTACTGCAATATTTTAAATTGTCAATATCAAAAAAGAGATTGCCCGAAAGCAATCTCTTTTTTATTTGTTTGTTATTCTGTGATTATCTTGCTACAGGAAATGCACTAAAGCTAGCTACAAGACCGCTATCATTTGTTACAGTTGCACTAAGATAGAGTCCGTCCTCTACAGTTGCCAAAACTTGCACCTCAACCGTATACGCAACCTCAACAGGCTCCGCGCCTTCTTCTGCAGTTTCTTCAACGTAGTAATTGAAAGTATAACAATTCTTGCTTGCATCAAAGCTAACGTATGCGTCCTCTGCATATACTTTATCATTAACTTTATAAGTTACCATAGGGTAATCTTCATTTTCGAGATCGAAACTGAGCACGTATTCACTTTGTGTTCTTCTGTCATTAGCAACATACCTTCCCGTTTCAATTGAAGCCTTATGCAAAATGAGTTCTGCAACCTGACCATTCTCAACTACATCAGCCGAGATATAGAGTCCGCTCTTATCGACAAGTAAATCAAAATTAACAGTTACTGTTGCTTCGTTATCGGTGTATGTAAAAGTGTAGCGTCCCCATGTTGTATCATAGGTATAAGTCGCATTTTCCGCATATACATCATTACCGACTATATATGATACTGTACTTGCATCAGCATCAATTATAAGTTCATACTCATTAAGATCATCTTGATGGACTGAATTGCCCTTATATAAACCTGACTTCATTGTGGGAACTACTTTAAATGAAACAGTTTCCCCTGTTGATGTAGCCTTTAAAAGTGATTTATCGCCCATACCTGTCAATACAGAATCAGCTTTTGCTTCCTGATACTCAAATGACCAGGTTTCATCATTAATAACACGATAATACAATTTGGTGCCTTCACCAACTATGAAGGAATAATCGACATTATATAAAGTGTTAAATGCAAAGTAATACTCAGTTTCGGCTGCGGCTGTGTTATTTACTTCTTCGTTCACATCGATTAATGTAGGTAATTCTTCAGTACCGGACTTAGGAGCTTCTAAACGCTCAAATGTTACGATGTATGTAACAGAAGATATTGTGGGAACAGGGAAATAACTGCCTTCAACATCCTCAGTGGGAATAGTAAATGTGTCAGCCTCAAAAATTAACTCTGTTTCGCCGTTGAATACCACTTCCTCTTCATTGCTTTCAATGAACAGATAATCATCACCAGCAGCTCCTGAATAATATTTTCCTTGAATAGAAATCTTAAACTTAGATACTGCGTTTAAATCTTTATTGATGACCGCCGTTACGCTATCCCATGCATAACCATAATTTAACATAACTGTGTACGAAACTTTGTCGCCAATGTTACTACCTATAACTACTTCACCAGAATCGGTAAGTGCTTTAGGTAATTCCAATAATTCGATGTGATCGCACTCGGGATCTGTACAGCTGTAGCTACCTACACCTTTACTATCCTCAGTGGGAGCGATAATGGCATTGTAAGCATAGTCATACGTATGGGTATGTACTTCAGGCGTGTCGCCTTTGTCACCCTTTTCACCTTGATCGCCTTTATCACCTTTGTCACCCTTTTCACCTTGATCGCCCTTGTCGCCTTTGTCACCCTTTTCACCTTTAATAGATGCAAGCCACTCGTCATATGTTAAAGGGGTCTGACCTTCACCCTCTGCATAAGCAACATACTGGTTGTAAACAGCTACAATGCTTTGGTCGCGGTTATCCGCTGTTTCGTTATTGCAGGCTACTAGTCCGAATGCGCCTGCTGTAAGGCACGTTGCGGAAAGGAGCGCAATAAGCACTTTGTTCTTCGTTTTCATAATTATCTCCTTAAAAAAAATTATTTACTGTTAGATTTTTGCAGTTTTTGTAAAATGTAAACTGCGTTTTTGCATATTTGTATAAAAATTATGCAAAATGTTATCTTTTTTATGAATATATAATATCAAATTGTTTTTAAATATGCAACAATTTTTTATATATTTTTTTGAAATTTATAAATATTAATTTTTACCATAACTATTTTCAGTTTTTTATTCACTGATAACAGGTCCGAACGTAACCTCTTCAAATTGACCGCTTACTTCACGCGGGTGACGGAGAGTTATTCCGTATGCATCGTTTATCGTAAGCACGCAGTTAAGTTCGGCTCCGCTTGCATGTGTTGTAGTAAGCACGGGCGGGTTATAGGTTCTTACGCCGTTAACGGTTTCTATCGTTGCAGGAGTGTACGTGTATGAAAGGGTTTCCGTTGCGCCGAGGTAGGATACGGTTACCGTGCCTGTTGTGGCTGTTTCCTGAGTGAACGTAACTGTCGCTTTGGTATTTTCGGGTTCGGTTATGTTTACTTCGTAGGTACCTAACAACGTATTTGCATCGGGCGCCTCTACTACCGTTATATACATAAACGTATTGGCAAACCTGTTATTGCTGCCCGCGACGGTTGCAGTAAGTTCTATTTCATATTCGCCCGTTGCGGAGGCTATAAATGTATTGTTATTGATTATATTTGCGCTGGCTTGATTGTCTGAAGTTATTTCAGCCGTATAACTTGCATCCGTATAGCTTTGCTCGTCCTGCGGCGCTACAGCCTCAAATTCAAGCGTCTGACCCACATACACGCAAAGATCTGCATCCTGCGTAACGCTGAGATAATATTCCCAGTTGTAACCGCTGTGAGAATACATATTGACACGCGATACGAGATCGGAAGGCCCTTTGGCGTTGCCTACGTTTAAATTTATTACTTTTTCAAAGTTTCCGCTGTGCGTTTTTAATACGATCTGAACAGCACCCAAGCGATAGCACCTTATAGAGACGCTGGTATTACTTACTACCGCATTGACGTTTATTTTGCTGTCCGAGCCGGTGCTTGCCGTAAGCTCCAAATCCTCTCCGTCCTTGCGCAAATATGCTGTAAGAGGATCATAAGCAAGGTTGCTTATCTCGTCGGAAATGTGCTTGACATCGATTACGGTAAATGCTTTCGCCTCGCCCGCAGATACTTCAATAACATCGTCTCCGACTGTTTCGTCCTTGCCGTTATTTTTATAAGTTAAGTTAAACGATTTTACAAGCAGTGAATTTCGGGGATAAGGATTGGGAACAACGGGCGTTTCAACGTCCTGTATGCGCTCCTGATTGGCAATTATTTTTTCGATACCGAGAGGAGATGCACCGTTTTTAACGTGATAGTAAGTCACATCGGAGTCTACTATTTCCTCTTCGTAGCCGACGCCGTCTGAACCGTAGCCGTAAATTTTGGACTCCACGTTTAAGCTTTTAAGCGACAACGTGCTGTACAAAGAGAATTTGACGGTTATTACACTGAATCGGTGTTGGGTCTCGTTATAGTAGCCAAACGTGAAATTGCCGTCTATACTGCCGTCATTCGCAATTGTATATTTTTCAACCAAGTCCTTGTTGAGGTCTTGAGAAGCGTGTTTGTAAATTTCGGAAAGGGCGTTTTCGGCGCCGTACATTCCGCTAATACCCGTATAGCCGAGTGAAAACAAATAACCTTGCAAATAAGCCGAGCTTACACCCGTGTTCTGGAAGGGCAAACCGCCGTTGCTAGTTTTTTCGGTAGGATAGCCCGTATTTTCGTCCAAAGTATATTTAACATTGCTTATTTCTATTGCGTAAACGCCCTGCGGTGAACTTTTGTCTTCGGTGCAATAAAATTCACGGCTGTCGCCGTCGCCGTATACGTGTGTATAGCCGTCGCCGAATTCATAATAAAACTTTGTTACTGACTGCCTATTTGTTATGGTCTGATCACTGCTTATAGGCATTTCGGTTATGCCTGCGGATTTGCTTATTTCACCAGCATTCGCCACGGCAAGGTCTACCACGTCTTTTACTGTGGAAATTGTCTTTTTAGGGGTGGTAACAGTGAATACTATATCGCCGTTATCGTGAGGATAGGTGTATTGTGACTTACCTTCGCTTAAAACCGTTGCGGGTGTTATTACTTCTACAGTATCAGCATAAACGCTGTCGGTAAGTGCGGGCAGGGTTGCATTTACTACGTGAGACGAGTCAAGCGCGCACGTAAGTTTTGCCGAACCTGTATTCTTTTCTGTGGGCGCGGTCACCTCCCATTCGCCGTACTTGTGCGCATTGAGGTTGACGGGAATGGGTTCGGTTACAACGTCGCCGCAAATTCCGCATAAGCCTTCACTGCTGCCTGCGGTCGTACACGTTGCGGGGACTTCTCTGTCAGGATTCCAAGTGTAAACGTGGTCACAGGGCTGTGTACAGCCCGCAAAAGCAGTTGCACCGAGCGAGCATGAAATTATTACGGCGCACGCCGTTGAAATTATTTTTTTAGTATTCATATTTTTTACCTCTTATCTGTTATAGTATCCACACGAGAACAGCCACTGATTCTTTTCGGAGGCGTTGTAATGACCCTCAGTTTCAGCCCAGCCGTTACCGTCCGAGAAATAGGCTTGCGACATACTGAACTTCATTAAAAAGTCTTGGAGTTCTTCGGTTACGGGATATACTCCGTCGCCGTTGGTGTATCTGGCGTAAGTGTTTAAAAATTCACTATAATCTTTACCGTAGAAACGTTTGGGCATTAATTCATACAGGAAACCATTATCAACAAATTCCCATTTTTGATTTATTTTGGTAAACAGCGTACCGCCGTAAGTTTGGGTAGTTTCGTCATAGAAACGGTAATGACCGTATTCAGGGTTTGGCTGACCGTCTACTTCCGCCCTGTCGTCGAGCTTGAACAATTTGCCGTTGAGAATATTGTTGCCCGTTTGGTCAAGGCTTGCAACGTACTTGAAGGTGCCTGAGGGGAAATTGTAGGGTTTTGCCTCGGTTGCAACTACCGTTTCATACTCGGCGCCTGGAGTAAGTTCGCCGTCCTTATCGATTATGAAGTCAATGTTGATAGGGTATGCGTTTTCATTTAAACCTTCGGCGCGGATACAGAAGATAAATACCCAGCCTCTGTCCATAGTTCTTTCAAAACGGAAGTTTTTTGTGTAGGTGTTTACCGCACCGCCGTCGTCGTAAACCGTGCGCGAACCGACGTTAATAAATGCACTGCTTGCGTCGTATACTTCGAGTATAGGATTTATTACGTTGGCAGTTGTATCTATTATCGATTCGATAGAATATTCGCCGTAGTTGCCTGTTGTGTAGTAAAATCTAACAATGTCGCCAGGGCTATTTATTTTTGCCCTGAACGCACCTCTTGTTGTATTGATGTCGTTAAGCAACCAATTTTCTCCGGCAGCAAATTGCCTGTGCGTTCCGTTGGTTTTGTTTATCTGATACAAATAAATTATAATATCTCGTTCATCGTTGGTTGCTATATTATTGTTGGGGTTATAGGTGTAACCTTCGGGCAGGGCGGAAAGTGTTACGGCGTAGTCGCCGTCAAGACCTTCAATTGTTGCCACTCCCGTTTCGTCAAACTCGGCTTTATAAATCGCGTTGCTTTCCAAATCGTTCCACAGCGCAAAGATATCTTTTATCTGTTTAAACGGGCGGTTGGTTTTTATATCATAGAGCGACACGGTGAAAGAGGTATCCTGGGGGGTACCTGTATTGGGAGGCTTTGGTACGCCCGGATCCACTATCGTAGGATTACCTCCGACATCTACGGGCGGTTTATATTCGCCGCAACCTGCAATTCCTAAAACCATAAGCAATGCAAGCGCAATAACTAATAATTTTTTCATTTACGTTACACCTTATTTGTTCACTTTTTTAAACAAACTTTTAATATCATCCCATTTGAGTTTACGGATAATTATATCAATCGCAAAAAGGACTACGCAAACTATGAGCATAGGCACAGTCATATCAACTGTATATAAGCCAGTTTCACTTTCTGAATTGGTCAAATCAATCGTGCCGTCCTCTGTTACCTTGCCGTTTGCGCCTAACATTTTGTATAAGGGCGACGCCTCGAATACCGCGAACGAGTCGTATTCGGACAGGTAAGGTACGGTAAAGCTTAATTCGTCCACATAGTCAACGCCTGCGTACGAGTAGGTTACTGTTATTGTATATTTACCTAAATCACGCGAGGCGAAATTGTAGGAATAAACTGACGAATCGTAAACCATATCGCCTTCCAACTTCTCGCCTGAAGGGAGTTCAACCGAGATAGATGCAACCGAGTCAGCGTGTACAGCGCCGGGGGCTGGGGTTATTTCCACAACTGCGTAGCTGTTGCCCTTTACTAAGCCTGTAACATAAGGCGTTTGAGTTTTTTCTTCGGGAACGGCGCTATCGAGAACATTTGCAAAGAACTTGTCAAACAGCACTTCTTCCCCTCTCTTCCACGGCTCAATCCAGTTTCCGCTTACTGAACTTGTAAAAGATATTGTTTTACCGCTGCCGTATTTCATATACGAATACAGGGGAACCTGCACCCTGCCTCCCGCTGGTTTGCTGTATGTGGTTGTAAGTACCGTGGTGGCGCTGCCCTTGGACGCGCTGTTGACGTAGCCATTGACGGACGAATGCTCGATTGCGTCGGTAATGTCCGTAACAAGGTCGTCACGGCGACGCGCTACGTGTATGCTCGAAGGCTTATTAACTAAATTTTCATTGGATTCGCTGTTGATTTCGCTAATAATTACGTCGCTTATGCTCTGCTCGTTATCGGCAAGGTGGTATGTGCCGCCGCCGCGGGATGCACGCGTTTCAAGAAGGTTTTTGG
>JAIDSQ010000150.1:0-15512 GCA_029061155.1 Clostridia bacterium | reverse complement strand
TCGATGACTGACGTTGAGATACCGTCGGCGCGCATTTCGCTGACTATTGCCTGAGCCGAGCCGGCAGAACCGCTTTCGCTTGTGCCGTTATCGAACGCAAGGCCGTCGCTTATGACCATAATCTGCCTTTGTCCGTATTCGGGGTTTTCCTTCATAACGTTATACGCCTCGTTGAGACCCACGTTGAGCATTGTGCCCTGCGTTACGCTAATATTGTTTATTGTCTGTTTTACAAAGTCACGGTTTACCGCGTCGGTCAAAGGCTGAATTCTTTGAACGTCGCCGTGAAATTCAACTATACAAACTTTGTCTTTGTCGTTTAAGAGGTCGACGAGCTTGCAGGCTGCAAGTTTAGCTCTTGTAAGTTTTGACAAAAAGCCCATACTGCGCGACGCGTCTATTAATATTGTATAAAGCTTGGAGTCGCGGTTGGCGTTGCCGAAGTTGACTGGCAACATTTTGTCGAGAACTTCAAGCTCGTTACTCTCACAGTCCTGAACGTACACATTTCCGAAAGTAAGAAGACTTTTCCCGAATAACGATACGCAGACATCAAGGCTTTCAAGGAACTTTGCATAGTTGCTCATCTTCCTCAAATCAACGTTGGATAGGACAATTTCGTCGTACTTGCAAAGCGCCTCTATACTGCCGGGGACTTCGGTTACGTCAACGTACGTATCAATAACCGCATTTTCGCCGTACATCGATTTAATAACGGTTGCGTCGTCGGCGCTATCGGTTATTACGAGAATGTTAAGATTGTCGGTTACCTTCTGTGTGAAATAGAAATTGTTGTTGAACGTGTTCGTATCGCCCGAGGCGCGGACGCGTACTTCGTAATCATACGTTCCGCTTTCGGCGGTATCAAGCTCGTTAAAGGTTACGCTATTTGTGCCGACGGTAAGATCCAATGCTCTTTCAGCAAGAAGTTGGGTGCCTTTGTATAATTCTACTATTGCACGTACCTCGTAACTGCTGCGGATTACTGCCGTGGCGGTTTCGCGGTGACCTTGATAGACCGTATCCGCAAATTCTACGTCGGACAACTGAACTTCACTCTCGCCGACGGTAATATTATCGTCGAGGAACATTGCGTCAACTTTAATGTTTTTTGCAATAAGTCCGTCTACGGCACGCTTAAGTGCGCCCGAGTCGCCTTCATACGACTGCTTGCCGTCGGTTATGAGGACAACGCGTTTTATTACGCCTTCCCTGAAAAGGGTACCTGCGTAATTTAACGCCTCGACAATGTTTGTTTCAGTATTGTCTACGCCTGCATTTTTTACGGTCCGGAACCTTTCGCCGAGGCGTGTGATAAGCTTATAGTCCTTACCGAAACATATTACGCCCATACGCGAATTGTTGGGAAGGGCTGAGTTTACATTGCGGATATATTCGTCCACGGTGTCGAGGTTTTTATCCGCGGAATACGAAACGTCCGCCACTACGTAGACGTTGGTTTCGGTTACCGTGGTTACGATCGTCGTACCCGCCGCAGTGAAGGCGATGAGTATTGCCATTACTACATGAATTACGCATGACGCGATATTGTGCCCGTTTGCGTTGTCCTTTCTTACCGCAAGGAAGAACGGAACAAGCAAAAGCGCTGCGAGCGGTATCGCGATTAACAGCAGATAGGCGTTATCGAAGTTGATACTGCTCATAACAATAGACCATCCAATCCGCGATAAATATCACGGCAAGTATAATAAATAGTGCGATTAAATCATCGTATTTTCCGTCACGACCGCCGCTTTGCGGTGTGCCGTTAATAATAAAGTTAGCGTCGGAAACGGTGGTTGCGCTCTCCGCCTGAGGCATAGCCGAATAAAGTTTGACGTAGCGGGGAGTATTGGCAATCATCATTGTTATTGTGTACACTCCCACTTCTTTCAATTCGTATTCACAGATGTCGCTGCCCACGTCGAGGTATTCTATTCCGCCGAGGGGCGTGTCAACCCTTATACTGTCGCAGTTGGCAAGCACGTTTACATACACTGTTTCTCCGCACGAATATGAAGTACTGTCAACTATATCGGGGAAAGTATAGTTAAGGAAGTTGCGCATTAATACGGTGTACGCGGGCGAAATTGCGAAGTCCGACGAGTGGAAATCGAACGCAAACACCACTTCTCTGTTTCCGTAAACATTGGAGCCTACGAAAATCATGGGGTTGCTGTCGTACGACAGCGCAGTTGTAAAGTTGCGGTAAGTTCCGCACTTAACGTATTTTGTGATATATATGTCGTTGCGCCTCACCTCTTCGGTGCCGTATAAAAGACTCTTTACGCGGGTTGCGCTTGACTTTGAATATACGAGTGTGCCGAGTGTGTTTACGGGGTCACCCTGAATGGTGAAACCGGAATTTTCGGTATTATTAGTGGGGTTGATAAACCAAACCGCACCGTCGGTAGGTACCTTTTTAGGCGCGTAACCTTCGTATACGTACAGACCGTAACCACCCTCTTCCGTTTCGGTATAGGCGGGATCGTCAGGGCTTACCGTTTCTATATCGCGTGCCCCGAGCGCGGTTAAAAGTCCCTTCACAAAGAAAGGCGTTTCGCTGACTATAAGCGTTTTAAAGGTAGAATCGGTATATTCGTTGAACACTATTACCTTGTTATCGAGAGTAAGCGCATCTGACTGGCTTATCTCGACAGTAAGCGACGTGAAGTTTAAATCGGGAACGTTAAATGAAAATTGTGCGCCCGTAAGTTTTTTTAGGTTTAACTTAACCGTATCCGTTGCGGTAGTATTATCGTCAATGTAAAGGCTCACGGTTACATCCGCGTCGTTTTCGTACGAGTACGCCGTGCCGCTGATTTTTCCGCTTACCTCATAACTTACGTTTGAAAGAGCGTAATTGTTTTCGTGTGCGGAAACGTTGATTAATGTTGCGTTTTGCACTGACGAATACGATTTGTCTGTGACAAGATAGTTTACGACTGAAGGATTCGCGTCAAAAATTTTCTGCGCTGCACCAAGTGCGTCGGAAAAGCCCGAACTTATATATGCGGTGGAAATATCGTTTAAAAGACTTTTAGCCCTGCCCTTGTCCTCAAGGTTTTCAAATACGATATCGGTAGTATTGCCGACAAAAATCAGCGTATAAGTACTGCCTTCCACCGCACCAGAAATTAACGAATTGATTTCACTTTTGCCGATGTCAAATCTCGTTTTACCGTTTTGAGTGATGTTCATACTGCCCGAACCGTCGAGAATAAAGCAGTAATCTTTTGCCTTGCCGGGAAGTGCGAACATAGGATGCGCAATTGCAACGGAAATTGCAATTACGGCTAATATCTGTAATATAAGGCTTATTATGCCCGCTATTTTGCTTATGGGATTTTTACGCTTTAAAAATTTTTCGCTCAGCGTCCACAGGTATGTTGAAGTGACAAGCTGTTCAGTGTACTTGTTTTTGATTATATAAATTATAATAAGAACGGGTACGGCAATAAGCCCTAAAAGCCCCAAAGGATACATTAAACTCATTTCAGCACCCCCATTCCTACAAGCTTGTCAAAGAACACTTCGTTAACCGATTGGTCGGAAGGGACAAGCATATAATCGGCTCCGCGCGCGGAGCAATAGCCGCGTATTCTGCCGATGGAATATTCAAGCGCGGCTTTGTACGCATTTATAATATCTCTGCCTATGTTTTTGCGGTAATAGCGCGAAGTGTTTTCCGAATCGAACAAATGCATTTTACCGCGCACTTTGGGATTAAGTTCTTCGCGCGATAAAATCTGCACGGCTAAAACGTCCCTCTTCTTTTCTGCAAGGTAGTCGATAGCCGACTCGAAATTATTATCCGTTAAGAAGTCTGAGATGATTACGGACAATCCGTCGCCGTAGCCCACGTTTTCGGGAAGGAGTGCGTCGCTTATGCAACAGTCGCCGTCGAAAGTTATGTCGTTAAGCTTGCCTACGTTGTTGTAAAACGCCTCTTTGCCAGAAATCGAGGTTATTATTTCGGTTACCTTGTTATCGCGGAGAATGTATACGGAGACTTTATCCATTTCACAGATTGAAAGGTACATCAAAGCCGCCGCCATTTTAATTGCCTGCTCGTCTTTTTTGCCTTTGCCGAACCCCACCGACTTGCTCGCGTCGATATAGATGCGGGTGTGCATCTGGCGCTCGTCAAGATACAGCTTTATGTAAAGGTTTTCAAAACGTGCATAAGCGTTCCAGTCGATTTTTGTTATATCATCGCCCGGAACGTAATCGCGGTAATCTGCAAATTCACAGGAGGAACCGAAAGTTCTTGACTTGTGGTTGCCCCCGAACATACCCGCAATATTGTTTTTTATGAGCATCTGCAACGTTTCAAGCTGTTGCAGAAACTCTTCACTTATTACCATCATTCTTTAATTTGCCTTGTTCTTCTTATCCTTCTTGGTCTTTTCTTTTTCCGTTTCTTCGTGGACTTCTTCGTCCTGTAACATACGCGTAATCTTTGAAGGCTTTTTTGTGTCGTCTATAAGCATTCTGATTACGTCGTCAACGGTAAGTTTTTCGTTAATGGCGTTGTAATTGATTTTAATTCTGTGTCTTAATACGGGTGCGGCAAGCGCGTTGATATCTTCATAAGATACGTTATAATTGCCCTTCATAAGAGCGCGCACCTTTGCGCAGGTTACGAGCGCCTGAGCCGCACGGGGCGACGCGCCGTACTTGATATACTTTGCGGCGGGAACGGTGTTTTCAAGTTCGGGATGTGTGTTGGAAACAAGATTTACCGCATAGGACAAAACGTCGTCTAAAATGGGAACGCTTTTTGCAAGTTCGCGCATTTCGAGAATGGTCTTGCCGTCGATAACGGGGTTTGCCGTTTCTTCCATAGTTATCTGAGTCATATTGACTATGCCCGCAAGCTCTTCAACCGAGGGAAACTTTACAACAAGCTTGAACATAAACCTGTCCATCTGTGCCTCGGGCAGAGGGTATGTACCGTCCTGCTCGACAGGGTTTTCAGTTGCAAGTACGAAGAAAGGCTCTTCAAGTTTATAGGTCTGTTTTGCAACCGTTACCTTATGCTCCTGCATAACCTCAAGCATTGCCGCCTGCGTTTTGGGCGTTGCACGGTTAATTTCGTCCGCAAGCACTAAGTTTGCGAAAATGGGACCTTTGCGGAACACGGTGTTCATGTTGCCGTTTGCGTCCTTTTCGATTACGTTTGTACCCGTTACGTCCGAAGGCATTAAATCGGGCGTAAACTGAATACGCGAGAAAGGAAGGCTGAGCGCTCTGCCGAGCGAACGGACAAGACGCGTTTTCCCTACGCCGGGGACACCCTCCAAAAGAACGTTGCCACCCGCGATAATTGCGGTGATTACGTTTTCGATAATGTCGTCCTGTCCTACTACGTCCTTATGAAGTTCTTGGGTTATAGTAGTAATCGACTGACTGAAACTTTTTACCTTTTCTGAATTTTCCATATATGACCTCTTAATTTTTTTCCTTTTCTTTGTCGCCGTACAGAATCGTGAAATAGTTTTCTATAAACTGTCTGTATTCTTCGGGTACGTTGTTGCTGTCGAGATGGTCGCGTACCGCCTTCCCATATTCGGAGAGTACATCGCCGTATTGAACGTAATCGTCCTTTGTGGGAGAATAGATTATGTCGTTACTGCCGTAAAGAGTTTCTTCGTTGCCAATGCCCGAACCGTTAGGATTTTTGCCGTCACTCGGCTGATTGTCGTCCGGTGAATCTTTATCGACGTAAATTACGTTTGCGTTGGAAGGGAAGTCCGCCAAGGATATTCCGAATATAGAGCTTAAACATTCGCGTATGAATTCGTCAATCATACAGTTGTACAGCTGTGCACTGAGAAGGGTTTTTCCCTCTTCAACAAAGGTTGTGCACGCGTCGGATATCTGATTTTGAATAGCCGAAAGCTCGTATCCGTTACCGACACGCTGACCGATTTCTTTAATGCTTGTGCAGAATTTGCTTAAAGCATTGTAAAGTCCGTCATCTTTTTCGGAGTAATCTGTATTGGCAAGCAATCCTTCAAATATTTCGCAGAAGGAGCTTATCGCTTTTTTCAGGTCCTCACCGTCAAGCTCGGCAAACAGTTCGCTTACAGTTGCGACCTTTTGGGTAAGAGATGCCTTTATAGTCTCTTCCGCCCTTTCGGACTTTTCGTTTACGCGGTCAAGTTTTCTTAATCTCGAACCGTCCTTATAGGAAACGACGCTCTTTAAAATGCCGTTGCCCAGGTCCTTGAGATTTTCGGACTTTTTAAGTTCGGTGCCGAGTACGATATAGGAATCAGCCTGAGCTATAAGTCCGTCTATAACAGCCACTGAGGACAAAACCGCCGCAGTCATCTGCGAATTGGTCATCTCGTTGCCCTCTTCCCTGTCTACGCTTTCAAGCAACCCTTCAAGCACGGCTGCAACAGAGGATTTAAGTCCGCTTTCCATGTATGAATTTTTCACGTCGCTTATGAGCTGTTTGAGACTCGCAAACTGGTCTTCTTTTACGACGTACGGAGGGTCTACGGTTGCTGCCTGCCCGGGACGGGCGGGAACCGCAGCGGCGGTTACGATCATTGCGCACGCAAGCACGGGGGCTATTACCTGTTTGAGTATTTCGGAAACACGAAGTTTTGTCTTTATTGCGCCGAGCCTGCTGTTTGTGGTTTCGCGCTGGATTACGGCAAGCTCGTTCTCAGAGCCTTCGTATGCAAGCATTGTCTGAACTTTTTCGTTGAGTCCGTATTCTATATCCAGACGCTTTGCAAGCTTTTTATCTTTGGGACGGAAAATGAAGAACAACGCCGTTGCCGCAGCACACGCAGTTCCTACCCCTATCAAAACGTAATACGCGGGGGAAATATATATACCGCTGAGTTTGAGCGCAAGCAAAACAACGCCCGCAGCAAACAGACCGAGCGATACACCGAACACGGCGCACTTAATTGCGGTATAGCGTGTAAAAAACTTTTTAATTTTGTTGAAATTATCGCTCATAATTTTTACAATTTATACATTATTCATTTTTTATGCATTTTATAAAATATATATAGTAATGCATAGGTATGTATAAATATTAAAATTTTGTGAATTTATTTTATCATTTCTATATTAATAAAGCAAGCAATTACTATTGGTTTTTTTTAGTTATATAAAAAGTAATTTCCGTTCAGTGAACGGCATAAAAATGTTAATAATTATTAAAAAAGACGGTTTCACACTGATTGTAAACCGCCTTTTAGTTAATTGTTGTTTAAATAAAATAATACACAAGCCCCACAAGCACGCCTGAGAATACTCCGAAAACTATAATCGCGCCTGCAACAGTGAACATTTTTGCAGCCATTCCGAATATCCAGCCTTCGGTTTTGAACTCGATTGCGGGCGAAGTTACGCTGTTTGCAAACCCCGTTATAGGTACTATTGAGCCTGCGCCTGCGTACCTGCCTATTCTGTCGTATACGCCCAGTCCAGTTAAGAGACAGCCGAGAAATATGAGTATTACAGACGTCGTTCCCGCAAGTTCGTCGCCTGTCAAACCTGCGTATTCAAGCATATATCTTATGAACTGACCTATGCAGCAAATGAGTCCTCCGACTCCGAACGCCGATATACAGTTTTTAAAGTGTTTGGTGGGCGGGTCCTGAGTCTTTACATAGTTTAAATAGTTTGGATTCGGCGTCGTCCTATCTGTCATTCTTCATACCCCCCTCTTTTGGAATCCTGATAAAACTTTCACGCTCGTCGCGGCGCGATAAATCAATTTCTCGGTTAATTTTTTTCATATTCCTATGTTGCGGAGTTTGAAAGAAATTATTCGGTTATCCAAAGGCAATATCAAGAATCATCATAAGAGAAAAGCCCAATATAACGCCTATAGTCGCTTTTACCTTGCCGTCAGAAAAACATTCGGGGATGAGTTCGGAACACACTACCGCTATCATTGCGCCCGCGGAAAATGACAGCGCCCATGGGAGTATTCCTTCGATAAACGTTACCGCAAGCGCACCGACTACGCCTGCGACAATTTCCACCACGCCGGAAAGCTGACCTATAAAAAAAGATTTACCCCTGCTCATTCCGTTTGCGCGCAGCGGAAAAGCTACGCACATGCCTTCGGGAAAGTTTTGTATTCCTATTCCGACTGCGAGCATAACCGCCGAAACGGCGCCTACTGCTCCGCCCGCGGCAAGCGCACCGAATGCTACGCCTATTGCCAGACCTTCGGGTATATTGTGCATTGTTACGGCTATGCACATTATTGCACAGCTTTGTTTTTTTGCGTTGTCGGCAAAGAGATTGAGTTTACCCGACACAATGTCGGTTACGATAATGAGCAAACCGCCGAGAATAAAACCGAATGTTAAAATAAGATACGCATAGTCTTTAGCGCCTTCCATTGCGGGCATTAAGAGTGAAAAAAAGGTTGAGGCAAGCATTATTCCCGCTGCGCTGCTCATCATAAGCGAAAAAGCGTTCTTCCCGACGCTTTTACAAAAGAAAACAGGCAGAGCGCCCAATGCCGTCAACGCCCAGGTGAACGTTGTTGCAATCAGCGCCTGCTGCCAGCCGTATAAATTATAAAACCATTCCACAAGAATTTCTCCATAGTATTTCCTATTTTTGTACAGTTACTTTATACTATGAAAAAATATTTGTCTGTTGTTAATCTTCCTTTGACTCTTCCTCTTTATTCTTTTTAGAAAAGCGGGAAACGAGCCATTTTTCCACCCTGTCGTGGTACTTTAAAGACAAAACCGCAAGCACAATGCAGACGGCGAAAATTGCTATCCATACTGGTATTCCCCAGCCGCTGAAAGGTATTAAGCTGCCGTTGCCGAGAAAACAGTACAGTGCGATTATCGCGGGGCGCACAACTACCATTACTGTTATGAAATAGGCAAAATTCATTGAGGCAAGCCCCGCCACCATACACAGGATATCGTCGGGGAAAAAGGGAAGAATCTGCATTAAAAGGAAGATTACTTTTCCCTTACTGCCTATATATGCGGTATATTTTTCGACCGTTTCGCTGCCCGCTATCCACACAACTACTTTTTTACCGAAAAGCCTGCCGATGAAATACGCAATAACCGAACCTGTAAGCACGCCTACAGAGGCAAGCAAAGTTGCAACGGGCGCGCCCCAGATTATACTGCCTGGCACGTAGCAGACTACGGCGGGCAGTGGTAAAATTACCACCTGCAATACCTGAATAAGCACGTAGACAAGCATACCCCAGCTGCCCGTGCTTTTAATTATTTCTGTTACGCGGGTTATCTTTTGCTCGTCGGTAGGGTATTCGTTGAGGCGGGCAAACACGCTTAAAAGCGCAAACGAGGAAATAATTACAAATGCGCAGACCATCAGAATAAAACAGCTTTTTAAAAGGGGCTGCTTATCGAGTACGAATACAGTTATCGAAAACGCAATGCCGACAGCGGGGATTGCGTAGCATACGATTTTGACAAAAGTGCCCCAGCCGTACATCATAAACACGCTTTCGGTGATGACGGCGAGGCACAGTATTATTGTTGCGGTTAAAACCGCTATCTTTGATTTTTTGTTCATTACACCTTAATATTCTTTCACGGCGGTGTTTTTATACCTCGTGAATTTTATTTGGTAACCGTTAGTTTCGACCTCTTCGCTTTCGTAAACGAGCTTAAACACTGGGTTTTTGTCAAGGTTTTCAAAATATACATCCGCATCACCTACTGCGTCGACTTTTGTTACAAGCACTTCACTGCAATAGGGCAAAAGCGTTTTATACATCATAGCCCCGCCTATTACATAGACTTTATCCGTATCGTACTTTTTAATTTCCGAAAACAGTTCGTCCAAAGATCCGACAATTATACAATCGTCACGCATTTGTCCGTTCGGGTATAGGACAATGTTTGTGCGGTTTTTCAAGGGATTACCGCCGGGGAAGGATTTTAAGGTATTGGACCCCATTACCACTACGTTGCCGGTTGTGGTTTCGCGGAAAAATTTCATATCTGCGGGAATTTTAAACATTAAGCCGTTACTTTTGCCTATTCCCCACTCTTTGTCTGCGTGTAAAATTGCTTTCATAATCTTTACTCCGCTACAGGAATGTCGTACTTTTTATCGTTAAACTTATAATCTTCAAGTTTGAAACTATCTACAGTGAAGTCGTAGAAGTTTTTGATATCGGGGTCGACTACGAGCTTAGGCGCGGGAAGGCAGGGCATTTTTATAATCTCTTCAACAATAGGAATATGCCTGTCGTATATGTGCGCATCTGCGATTACGTGCACAAGTTCGCCTGCTTTAAGCCCCGACACCTGCGCGAACATTATGAGAAGAATTGCGTACTGCACAACGTTCCAGTTGTTTGCCGTAAGCATATCGTTGGAGCGCTGATTAAGTATTCCGTTTAACCTGTCGCCCGAAACGTTGAAGGTCATGGAATATGCGCAGGGATACAAATTCATCTCGTGTAAATCGGCAAAGTTGTATATATTAGTAAGTATTCTGCGGCTGGCGGGATTGTGTTTCAGGTCGTATAAAACCCTGTCTACCTGATCGAACTCGCCTTCCTTGTACTTGTGCTTAACGCCCAGCTGGTAGCCGTAGGCTTTGCCTATACTGCCCTTTTCGTCCGCCCACTGGTCCCAGATTTTTGCTTTAAGGTCTTTGATATTGTTGCTCTTTTTCTGCCATATCCACAGAATTTCGTCTATGCACCACTTGAAATATGTACGGCGGATTGTGAGAATGGGGAATTCCTTGCTTAAATCGTATCTGTTGACTATGCCGAATTTTTTTACGGTATGCGCGGGAGTTCCGTCGCTCCATTTGGGGCGCACTTCGAGATTTGTGTCCCAAACGCCGTTACTTAAAATGTCGCGCATATTGTCTATGAAAATGTTGTCTGCCTTGCTCATAATTTCTCCTTTTATTTGCCGTTTCTCATTATAAAGTCGTCCATAACGTAGCCTTCGCCTATATCGGTTGTGACGCTTTGAAGTATTTTGAAACCGCAATGTTTGTATATGTTTACCGCTTTGTTGTTGTCCTTTTTGACCGTTAAATATACGGGGCGCATTAGGCTTGCAAGTATTTTAGACGCTATTTTTTTACCGCGCGCGAATTTTTTTATGTACAGCTTGGAAAGGAACGTACCGCTTGTATATTCAGGGTTAAAGTATTTTGCGGGACAGTATGAAAAGAAACCTACCGCCTCGCCGTTTAAGTAAATGAGTATGTAAGAGTACTCCTTTTCGCCAAGGCATTTTTCCACCGCCTCTTTTGAAAGAAAGGCGTTCAGCATATAGTCGACCTGCCCCTGCGCCAAAGTACTGTCGAAAGTTTCGTGCATTACCTCAAACGCTATTTCGCGGAGAGTGTTAAAGTCATGTTCGATCTTTGCCATCCGCAAGCTTGTGCTGCCCTTTTTTAGTGTAGATAAAAACGCCTTGTCGGCGGGCGCCCAGTCTGTAGGATCAAGCTCGGAACAGTCTATCCACTTTTCTTCTTCGTGAACCGTCAGCTTGTAATCCGACAGCGGTCTGACGAAGTATACCGAAAGGGTTACGAGCGTTTTGGGATATTCGTAGTCGATGGTGTTAAGAAGGTCGCCGACTTCTATATCGAGGGAAAGCTCTTCCTTACATTCGCGGATAAGCGCCTCCTGAGGAGTTTCGCCTTGTTCAACCTTACCGCCTACAAATTCAAATTTGTGCGCTACGGGTTCGTCGCCGTCGGAACGGCGAAGGGCAAGCAATTTGCCATCTTTTACGATTGCAGCCGCCACTACATTAATATGAGGTTTCATAAGATATATTTTACCACCTGCGGTGTTTTTAGTCAATTGAATATTCTTGAAAAAGCGCCCGCCTTAACGGACGCTTAACTAACGATTTGGTTAGAACGATTGGTGAATTGTACGGTTTATGACGTCGTTTTGCTGTTCGCGGGTGAGCTTGTTGAAGTTTACCGCGTAGCCAGAAACTCTTATTGTAAGCTGAGGATACTTTTCGGGATGAGCCTGCGCGTCAAGCAACGTATCCCTGCTGAATACGTTTACGTTTAAATGGTGACCGCCGTTTGTTACGTAGCCGTCAAGCATATTTACAAGGTTGGTCTTTTGTGTTTCCCCGTCCTTACCGAGCGACGCGGGAGTTATCGAGAATGTATTTGAAATGCCGTCCCTTGCGTAATCGTAGGGAAGCTTTGCAACCGATTCCAGGGACGCGAGCGCACCGTTGGTATCTCTTCCGTGCATAGGGTTAGCGCCCGGTGCAAGGGGTTCGCCCGCCCTTCTGCCGTCGGGTGTATTGCCAGTGTTTTTGCCGTAAACTACGTTGCTTGTTATTGTTAAAATGGAAGTCGTAGGCACACTGTTTCTGTATGTGTAGTGACTTTTAATCTTGTTCATAAAGGTCTTTAAAAGCCATACCGCGATACTGTCTACCCTGTCGTCGTTGTTGCCGTATTTGGGATAGTCGCCCTCGATTTTGTAGTCTGTGACAATGCCCTCTTCGTTACGTATAGGGTAAACTTTTGCGTACTTTATTGCCGAAAGGCTATCTGTTGCGCACGAAAGTCCCGCAATACCCGTAGCGAAAAATCTTCTCACTTCAGTGTCGTGAAGCGCCATTTCGATTGCCTCATAGCTATATTTATCGTGCATATAGTGAATGAGGTTTAAAACGTTGACGTACAGCCCTGCAAGCCAGTCCATGGTCTGTTCATACTTCTTGACAACATCTTCGTAAACGAGC
This sequence comes from Clostridia bacterium, assembly GCA_029061155.1. Taxonomy (GTDB): domain Bacteria; phylum Bacillota; class Clostridia; order Christensenellales; family Borkfalkiaceae; genus Coproplasma. The sequence continues at coordinate 2,772 of JAIDSQ010000150.1, read as the reverse complement.
GGGCCGTCGCCCGATATAGACTCGAACTCTGGTGAAACCTGCAAAGCTTTGCCCGTTGCCTTGTCCTTAATAAGTTCGTCCTTACCGCCGTTAATTGCGTATAAAAGGCACTTGGCAAGGTTTGCGCGCGCACCGAAGAACTGCATATCTTTACCTACGCGCATACAGCTTACGCAGCACGCGATACAGTAATCGTCGCCCATTTCAGGGCGCATTAAATCGTCGCTTTCGTACTGGATTGCAGATGTTTGAATAGAAAGTCCCGCGCAGAATTTTTTAAAACCTTCGGGAAGGTGTACCGACCAGAGTACGGTAAGGTTAGGTTCGGGGGCAGGTCCTAAGTTTGTGAGCGTGTGAAGTATTCTGAACGAAGATTTCGTAACAAGCGTTCTTCCGTCCACGCCCATTCCGCCTATGGATTCCGTTACCCACGTAGGGTCACCCGAGAACAGTTCGTTATATTCCTTAATTCGCATAAACTTGATTATTCTCAGTTTCATTACGAAGTGGTCGATAAGTTCCTGCGCGCCCTCTTCGGTTAATATACCGCGCTCGATATCCCGCTGAATGTATATGTCAAGGAAGGTGGAATTTCTGCCTATTGACATTGCCGCGCCGTTCTGGTCCTTGACGGCTGCAAGATAGCCGATGTATAAAGCCTGAATTGCCTGTTGCGCGGTTTCGGCGGGGTTAGAAACGTCGAGTCCGTAGATTGCCGCAAGCTGTTTTAGGGCGTTTAACGCTTTAATCTGTTCTGTCAGCTCTTCCCTGTCGCGTATTTTATCGGGGGTCATATCGCCGTCTTTTAAAAGCTTGTCGCGCTCCTTGCAGGCAATGAGATAGTCCGCACCGTACAGCGCGACACGGCGGTAGTCGCCTACTATTCTGCCCCTGCCATACGTGTCAGGCAATCCCGTTAAAATATGGGCGCGGCGGGCGCGGCGCATTTCGGGCGTGTATGCGTCATATACGCCGTCGTTATGCGATTTGCGGTAATGAGTGAATATGTTCTTTACTTCGGGATCTATTTCAAAGCCGTACATATTGAGGGCTTGTTCCGCCATCTTTATTCCGCCGAAAGGCTGAAGGGCGCGTTTAAAGGGCTTGTCCGTCTGCAAGCCGACTATCTTTTCAAGGTCTTTATCTATATATCCCGCAGGGTGCGAGGTAAGCGTGGAAACGGTTTTGGTGTCCGCGTCGAGCACACCGCCCGCTTTTCTCTCCTTATCGGAAAGCGCTAAAATTTCATCCCACAATTTGAGAGTCGCTTTTGTGGGGGGAGCAAGAAAGTCGCCGTCCCCTGTGTACGGTGTATAGTTGTTTTGTATGAAGTTCCTAACGTTTACTTCCCCTTCTTCACTCCACTTTGAAGGTTTAAACCCTTCCCATGCCTTAAATTTCATAACATACCTCTTTAGTTATTATGCTTTTCATTTGCTGTTAGTATACGCACGGCGTTCTCAACGCGGTCTTTTTTCGGGGGCTGTACGCCCTTTAAAGGATATTCAAGCCCTAATTTCTCGTACTTGATTTCACCCATATTGTGGTATGGCAATACTTCTATTTTTTTTACGGTTTTGAGACTGTCTATAAAACTTTTAAGTCTTAAAAGATATTCGTCGTTGTCCGTAATTGAGTCCACAAGCACGTGGCGTATCCACATATCTTTGCCGGTATCGGAAAGATACTTTGCGAATTCCAAAATGTTTTTGTTGGAATGGGCAGTGAGATCTTTATGCTTTTCGTCGTCAATGTGCTTTATATCCAAAAGCACGAGGTCGGTATAGGTTAAAAGCTCGTCTATATCTTTTGTGTTATTCTTATTGAACAGTACGCCCGAAGTGTCAAGTGCGGTGTGTATTCCGTTGGCTTTTAATATTTTAAAAAGCTCGGTAACGAACTCAATCTGCATTAGAGGTTCGCCGCCTGTAACAGTTACGCCGCCGTTTTTAATATAGCTTTTATATCTTAAAGCGCGCAGAGCGACTTCTTCCGCGGTGTACCTGTTTCCGTACTTGGGCTGCCACGTGTCGGGGTTGTGGCAGTATTTACAGCGCATAGGGCAACCCTGCATAAAAACCACAAAGCGTATACCCGGTCCGTCCACTGTTCCGAGAGATTCAAATGAATGAATATAACCTGTCATATAAAAATTTGCCGATAGAGAATAAAAAAAGACTATTTTTTTAATTAAAATAGCCCAGACGAACGACTTTTCTCGCAATACGGCTTCCTTGCGGTGCGTCCCCAAACTCGTCAGTTGCCGTGTTGCCTTTAAGTTGTATTTGCATTATAGCAGACGTTTATTCAGTTGTCAACGAAATATACTAAATATTGTATCTAAATTTTTAATTTGACACTATATATTGTGTCACTGGCTTAAAAAATCGTCGTCAATATCGGTCGAAGATTTTTTCTCTTCTTCATTGTAAATTTTTTTATTGCGCAGATGAAGTGAAATAACAAGGTAAACGTTGACGAGCATAAACACCAGTATGCAAATGCACAGAATTATTACCGTAAGTTTTTCCCCGAAGGAAATGCCGGCTAAAAGCGTCATATATTTCTCCCGTGTAGCGGTGTTCCGGATTATTTAAAAAACTCGTTGTAGATGGCCTTTATGCAACGCTCGTAATCTTCGTTTCTCACGCCAACCATTATGTTAAGTTCGCTTGAACCCTGGTCTATCATTTTAATGTTTATATCAGCCGAGGCAATGGCGTTGAAAAGGCGCGCCGAAGTACCGACCGACGAAGACATTCCGTGTCCTAC
>JAIDSQ010000015.1 GCA_029061155.1 Clostridia bacterium | reverse complement strand
CTTTTAACCTCTCAGCTATAAGCTGAGTATTTTCATTACTGTCTACTATAATCAGTAACGTGTCATCACCTGCTATGCTTCCGATTACTTCTTTTAACTGAAGTGAGTCAACAAAAATGCCTGCAGTTGAGCCGTTACCCCTCATGGTTTTAATTACGATCAAGTTGTTTGCGTAATTAATTGTCTGAACACATTCGCGGAACAAAATTTTCATTTTGCCCCTGACAGAATCATCGTCACTTTCCAGACAAGAATATTTATACTTCTTTGTTGTACCCGAAATCTTATACAGCTTGAGTTCTTTAATGTCACGCGAGATTGTTGCCTGTGTTACATTGAAATTAAGCTTGTTTAATTCGGAACAAAGTTCTTCCTGAGTATCGATTTCCTTTGAAGAAATAATCTCCAAAATTTTCTGTTGTCTTACGTTTCTGTGCATCATTTACTCCATATACTAAGTTTTTGCAATAATTTATCAAAAAAATCTTTATCGCCGCGGGTTATAAACTCCGAACAATATTCAGATTTTTTTATTGTTATTACTTCAGAATGAGTAATTACATTTACTATCCTTCCGTCAACAATTATATTTAAAGGTGTTTTACCGCTTACAGGTACTATTTCAAGTACCGAATTGTCGCTGTATACGACAGGTTTTGAATGTAGTGAATGAGCGCATATCGGCGTCATTATAAATGCGCTTATATCAGGTGTTAAAATTGAACCGCCCGCTGAAAGCGAATACGCTGTAGAACCTGTCGGGGTGCTGACAATTATTCCGTCTGAAGTATAATTGTCTACAACTGCTCCGTTAATCTTTGCTTTAAGTGATACAGTATTACTGAAATCGTGACCGCCTGTACTGCGCTGAATTACAAGGTCGTTAAGCGCAATATATTTATTTTTTCCGCACTGCACCTCAAGCATAGCTCGTTTCTGAATAACATATTTACCGCTGCACACAAGATCAATCGCATTACCAATATTATTCGGTTCAAACTCTGTTAAAAAGCCTAAATGACCGTAATTAATACCAAGTATTTTTATCCCGCGTTTTGCACAATCAGCTGCGACATTCAAAATTGTTCCGTCACCGCCGAGAACAAATAATATATCCAAGCCGTCCAAATCGGCTGAATTATTCATTTTCTTACAACTTATTCCGTTTGTTTCAAGCGACGTAATAATCTTATCAAGATACAGCTTATTTTCGGATAAATAATTTTTATTAAAATATATTCCTACATTCATTCTCAATCAATATACAACTTTTTAAATAAATATGCAATCAAAATGTTACTATAATTCACAATTTTACAGAATTTAACAGAAAATTTATATCTGATTGAGTGTGCGCACCTTTAATAAGATAGATAACATACTCCATATTTTTGCCCGAAACAATAGGTGCATTTGTCAGGTTAACAGGAACAAGTCCGCAATTTAATGCAAAGTCAATTATCTTCAAAATAACTTTTTTATGCTGAATTGCGTCTTTTACTATACCGTTTTTACCTACATTCCTGTTTTCACATTCAAATTGCGGCTTAATGAGCGCTAAAACACTTCCGCCCTCGGGCAATATGTTACTTACAGATTCTAATATATACGTAAGCGATATAAAGCTGACATCAATTACAACACCGTCAAGCTCTTCCGAAAAAAGGCTTTTATTAAGATACCGTGCATTAAAATTATCGATTATAGAAATTTTATCGCAAATAAGACTCTTATCAAGCTGATTTTCACCGACGTCAATGCAATAAATCTTTTTTGCACCGTTTTTTAAAAGACAGTCGGTAAAACCTCCGGTACTCGCCCCAATATCCGCAAAAACCTTTTCCTTTGCCGAAAAGTTAAAAACTTTTATGGCTTTGCTTAGTTTTGCTCCGCCGGCTGACACAAAACATTCTTCTGCTTGTAAAATTTCTATGCTGTCACCATCTTTTAGTTCGTATGCGCAACTTACCGTTTTATTGTTTACAAGCACTAATCCATTGTTAATTGCCGTAGCAGCTTTGTTTCTCGAGCCGAATTTATCCGCCAATTGCTTATCAATTCTCATTTTTTATATAATCAATAATCGCCGAACAGCTTACTCCGTGTTCTTTCATTAAATTATCAATACTTCCATGCGTGATAAATTTATCATCATACGCGAAATTTTTAATAACTTTACAGCTTGAACAAAAATGATTATTGATCAATGCCCCCAAGCCGCCTATAAGCATATTATCCTCAACCGTGACAATATTTTGTTCTTTGAGATTATTAAGTAAATCAATATCAAGCGGTTTTACAAATCGTGCGTTAATTAATTTAACGCCTATTCCTTCATTTTCAAGGGTCTGGCAAGCAATCAAAGATAAGGTTATGGCTCGTTCACCGCAAGCGATAATAGCAAACTTTCCCGCACCGTCTTTCAGAACCTCCCATGTGCCGGGAACTATCTGAGATGATACTTTGAAAATATGTTTACCTTCCCTGGGATAACGGATTGCAAGAGGCGCATTAAATGATGTACTGAATTTAAGCATTTCTCTGAATTCATTTATATCTTTAGGGACGGCAATCGTAAGATTTGGAATTGATGTTAAAAAAGATAAATCAAATACGCCCTGATGTGTTTCGCCGTCAGAACCTGATACCCCTGCTCTGTCGATACATAACGTAACAGGAAGATTCTGGCTACAAATATCTACCACAATTTCATCGTAAGAGCGTTGCAAAAAAGTCGAATAAACAGCATAGTACGGCTTAAGCCCCTGTGTAGCCATAGCAGCACATAAAATTGTGGCATGCTCTTCGCAAATTCCTACATCAATAGCTCTTTCGGGGTAAGTTTCAAAGAATTCGCCCAGTCCGAGACTTGTGGTCATTGCCGCAGTAACTGCAACTATTTTATTATCTTTTTGGGCACATTCCGTAAGAGTTTTTCCGAGCACTTCGGAATATTCGACGGAAACTTTGTCAGAACTCGTTATGGATATACCGTGGGTTGCCTCGGGATTCTCTTCACAGAATTCATACCCTTTGCCCTTCTTGGTAACTATATGTAAAATAATAGACTCTGTCTTTAACCTTTGCTTTATTTCAGTAAGTTTATCAATCATCTCCGACAGGTTATTGCCGTCATATACGCCATCGTACTCAAAACCAAACCTTTCAAAAATTTTGGCGTGCCTATCGCGCTTTTGTTTTTGTTGGTCGTCCTTTGAAAGTATTTCAAGGTATTCATGCATACTGCCGACTGTCGGCGATATCGACATACCGTTATCGTTAAGTATTACAAGAATACGCGTATTTAAAAGACGTAAACTGTTAAACGCCTCATATATAAGCCCGTTATTAAACGAACCGTCACCGATAACGGCTATAACGTTGTAATCTTTCTTCTCTATATCCCGTGCCTTTGCTATCCCCAGACAAGCTGATATTGAAGTTCCTGCATGCCCCGTATTATAGCAATCGTACGGACTTTCTTCCCTTTTGGGAAAGCCTGATATACCGTCTTTTTTTCTGATAGTTTCAAATTTGTCAAATCTATCGGAAATAAGTTTATGTGTATAGCATTGATGACCTACGTCGAAAACAATCTTGTCTTCGGGAAAATCAAAGACGTAATGCAAAGCAACGGTCAATTCTACCATACCAAGGTTGGAAGACAAATGACCGCCGTTTTTAAATACCGTAGCAATAATTTTTTGCCGAGCCTCTTCACATAGGGTTGAGAGCTGCGGCAAAGTCATTTTTTTTATTTGTTGACTGCTTATATTATCAAGCATTATTTTTCCTTTTTGAATAATGTTGTAAACTTCGCAAAACCGAATACAATTTGCTTATTGTACTTAATTGCAAAATGTTTTAAAAGCGCTTTCCCTCCTACCGTCATCGCACCGATAACAGCGCTGACGCCTATAGAGGCAATAAGTTCAATTGTCGTACCGCCTTCCGCCGCAATATATACTACGAGCGTTGCACCGGCGGCACCGCTTATAATACCGCAAATATCACCTATTACATCGGCAAAAATACTGCCGAGCTTAGTGGCATTTCTGCACAAGGTAACAGCACGTTTAGCTCCTTTAATTTTATTGGATGCCATTGCGTGAAAGACTTCCGTCTGACAGGTGATAATCGCGTTAGCTAACATATCGCAACCGAGATTCAGTATCAAAAGAACAATCAGTACAATTATACATATGTATAACGGACTGCCTTTAATAGATACCTCGGTAATAAAGCTAAAAATAACGGTCAACGTAAAGGATAACAGTAAAACGCCAAGTCCCCACGATAACCATTCGGGCATTAATCTTTTTTTTGCTTTTTTCTTTTTTTTGTTTCTTTCTTTTTTATTTAAACTATCGTCATCCATAAAATTTTCTTTAAAAAATTATACACACAAATGTGTGCATAAAAAAAATCAATATAGTGGTTTATATTAAATAAACTTTGCGGCTTAGGTTCGGTAGGATTTCCCTCAAGTCCACTTCCCGTCACCGAAAAAGCAGTTTCCTTTTAAGAACTTGAACGCACGGAGTGCATAACCGAATCACCACTTAGTCCACACCGTAATCTCTAATATAAAAACAGTCTAGAAGCTTTCCTTGACAAC
>JAIDSQ010000149.1 GCA_029061155.1 Clostridia bacterium | reverse complement strand
AAACCGCACGCGGAAAATGAGAATGAGAGTGAAACGGCTCAGCGGTTTGAGCCGCAGAAAACACAAAAAACGCGCAAAAGTAAATTTTAATTAATTTATTTAAATTAGTTGTACAAAATAGTTGTAAACTATAATTTCAGTCTCATAATGTAATAGCGGAGAAAATGAATGAAATTAACAGGATTTGAAATTATTTAAAAAAAATTTTAAATAAACATATTGACATTTGCTATATTTTCGACTAAAATACATATGATCTTGCACAAATAGTGAGTATAGATTCACGAATGTTGTGCAGAGAATATTGCCGCATGGCGTGATAGGGGGTACCCCCTATCTGTTTGCATTCGCAAACAGATAAAAAATCTTAATTGCGTTGCATTTTAATTTTGTTCTAAGCGGCATAAGCCGTAAAATAAAGGAGGAAACAATGAAAAAACTCAAAGTATTAGCAATATTGCTTGCAATGGTTCTGTGTTTTAGCGTTGCTGCATTAATAGGATGCAATAACGGGGATAAACCGGAACCTAAACCTACACCTTCCGGCGGCGAAACGACCGATGTCCCCGTTGTAGACGGTAAAGTTACGTTCTACTTTACTTTAGCTGAGGGCTCGGTAGAAATTCCCGAATACGGTGCAGTATTCTATGCAGGCGGACTTACAGGTTGGGACGAACCGGGTGCGCCCGCTTTCACAAAACTTGAGGGCAAAAACGTTTACTATCTTCAGTTAGTCCTTGACAAAACGAAGGATCAGTGGGACGAGTACCAGCTTACGCTCGGTTATAGCGCGGCAAGCGGACTGCCCGCAGATAAGCAGGGTATTCAATGGCCATTTAAGTCCGATTCATGCGCCGAAGTTGCTTACCCCGACAACCCCAAATTCGAATGGGCTGACGGAGCAAAGACCGTTAATCTCGGCACCCAAAAATTCTCTACCGCATTGTCTGCACCTGAAACGGTTGCCAAAGTAGAGCTCAGAGTAACGTTCTCCGAACCTCTTGATGCTTCCAACGAAGTTTACCTTATGGGCGGCTTCAACGGTTGGGATTCGACGAAAGCTAAGGCTACGGCGAATACCGAAAGAACGACGTATTCATTGGAGTTAAAGGACATTCTTTGCACCGACTACGAATATAAGATTTTGGTAATGGCTACCGGCGAAAACGTAGTTACAAAGAACGAAAACGGCGAAGATTTGGGCGTTTGGGATCAATATTTTGCAGATTCTTCCTCAATGAACGTTCCTGCCGACAGCAAAGTTATGGCTCGTATTGAAGTTTCCGCAGGCGGCAGCAACCTCTCCGTAAGGATTATCAAGCGTGATAACAACTCCTATGTAGATCTTGCGGATACCGTTTCCGTAGCCGTTCCTTCCGATAATATCGCAGTAAAGGGTCTTAACATTAACAATGCTGAGATGGTAGAGGGCAAAAATGACGACGGCACAGGCAATGGCGTATATACCCGCATCTTATCTTTGGCGGGAACGAAAACCCTCAAAGTAGAGTTCAAAGAAGCATTACCCGCAGATGTAATCGTTTTCTGCCCCGGTTCGCTCATTGATTGGAGCAGTAATGGCACCCAGATGACTATATCCGCAGACCGCAAGAGTGCAACTTTGGTTGCCGAAATTCTTCCTAAAGACTACGAGTTCAAGCTCGTCTTCTTCCATAAGGATGCTGATACAAGCGACGTTTGGAAGGGTACTGAATACAATAATGACGGCGGCAATTGGAAAGTAACTGTTGAAGGATATGACGATGGCGATGTTAATCTGTTTGAAGATGCAATCGTAGCTCCTACCGTAGAGGCTCCCTCGACTGAAGTTCCAACTCCCGTAGAGGCAGACGTAGTTCTTACGGTTAAATTCGACGCAGATATGACCGGTAAAATTGTAAAAATTAAAGGCTCTATGACCGGTTGGCAGGATAAAGAAATGGTAAAGGGCGCAGATAACGTGACTTTTACCGTTACCGTCAGCAAGGATGGACTTAATTCCGGCGAGTATGAATTCATAATCGGCGTAGGCGACGCTAATACGACAGACTTCTATGCAGACGGTCATAAGATTGCAGGCGAAGGCACATACGGCGGCGCAAATTCTAAAGTAACTATACCCGCAGCAGGCGGCGAAGTTAAACTGTACGGAGAAAAGGTTCTTCCGTCTACACCTTCCGCAAACTAATATAACAAATTATTATCGACACAACCACGACTTGCGTCGTGGTTGTGTTGAATACTAATTATATAAAAACTGGAGGAAATTAATCCATGAAAATGAAAAAGATACTTGGTATCGCATTGGCTTCAACAATGATAGTGGGCAGCTTGGCGACCTTTACCGCTTGCGGTAAGAGTAAGACCCTGCTCATTTGGGGGCCGAGCGAGCATCAGGAAATTTACGAACAGCGCGTCGAAGAGTTTATGAAAGAGCACGAAGAGTTTAACGGCTACAAGGTACAGTATGCGGGTAGCGGCGACTCGGGCGCGTATTCGGCAATGAACGTTGACCCCTCAACAGGCGCGGCAGTGTACACTTTCGCCAACGACCAGATGGCAAACCTCGTCAATTTAGCGGCATTAAGCCCCGTACGCGGTGATAACCTTACTTGGTCTAAGGACAATAACAGTGAGGTGGCTTACAACGCTACGTTTATAGGCGAAACATCCTATGCGTATCCTCTGCAGGCCGACAACGGCTATTACATGTATTTCAACAAGTCCGCTTTCAAGGATACGGCTGTTTGGGATACCGCTAATGACACGTTGAAAGAAGGATATACTTTCCGCGATCTGTACAACGCTCTTGACTCAAAGACGGACAAATGGAAGAATGGTTTAGTCACTTGGGCTATGGGCGACAGCTGGTATGTATCCGGCGTATTCTTTTCCGTTGGCGGTGACTACGAGGTTAAATACGACAGCGCCGGTAAGCAAACCTCTGCCGACTGCTGGTTCAGCTATACGCTTCCCGAAGGCGTTACCGATTGGAGACAGGGCGACTTTACTGTCGGGCTTGACGCTTACGAGTGCTTGAAGAATTCCATTACCATTAGCACTACGAACAACGAAGTATCCCCGCACTATTTATACAGCGACAACAGTAAGAACGCGTTGAACGACCGCATCGACCTGTATACAAACGAAGCTAATAAAGAGGGCAAAGAAACCCCGCTTGCGGCGGCAGTCTGCGGAACATGGAAAGCTAAAATGCTAAAAGAAGCATGGGGCGACGATTATGCTGCTACCGTATTGCCCGTTCTTGAAACGGACGACGGCGAGCAGTTTACAATGAAGAACTTTGCGGGCTACAAGCATATCGGCGTTAACCCTCAGTGTGAATTTGCAAAACAGAGCAGGGAAAATCTTCTTTTGTTGCACGAGCTTGCAAAGTACCTGTGCGGCAAAGACGTATCTATCGAGAGATATCAAGCTACGGGCGCAGGCCCCGCGAATAAGGAAGCGTTAGAGGATCCGGTTATCAAAGCCGACCCCGCGCTCATCGCGCTCAATACTCAATACGCAAGAGTGTGCAATTATCCCTCGAATTATTCTGTCGCGGCTTTGCAAGGCAAACCCGTAGGCAACGGTATCGGCTTCCGCAATCAGGACTCCGTTCCCGCTAACTATTATTCGCCTATTGATAAATTCGGCAACACGCTCTATAACGAGTTCAAGACTAAGAAATTCTCTCAATTCTTAAATCTTACTACTACCAAAGGCTATCTTGCTGAGTTGCAATCAGAAATAGCGCAAGCAGCTCAATAACACCCAAAAGCATGCTAAGCGTCAAAGGATTTGCAATACGCTAAACCCTTTTGACGCTTAGTTTTTTTAGGAGGAAAAATGAGACAAATATCATCTTTGGAATACTTGTCCATGTCAAAGCCAATGCAGCTATGGTACAAGTTCTATACGTTCATTTTGAATATTCCTTTTATCATAGGCAGGTTTTTTGCCAACATTCCCAAAGCCGTTTGGCGGCAGCTTAAAAAACTCGGCGCATGGTGTACGGGAGTGGTGGACGCAGTTCGCTACGGTAATTGGAAAACCCGTATGTCGCTTCTCGTTTGGGGCTTCGGCAGTTTCGCCTACCGCCAGATAGGGCGCGGCATAATTTACATTGTTTATGAAATAATTTTTATTTTATTTATCTCTTTCTTCGGCGCGGGCTATCTCTCGAAACTGGGTTCGCTCGGAACAGTTTTGCAGCAGCGCGATGATCTCGGGTTCATTTTGGTTCAAGGCGACAACTCGTTTGAAATTCTGCTATACTCGATGCTTACGCTTGTAGTTATGCTGTTTACGGTAGTCATCATGTTGAAATCGCTTAAAGACTCGTACGATAATCAGCTCAGCTACTCGGTTGCAATGCGCTCGCCAACGTTGAAAGACGATATGGGTCAGTTACTCAACCACAAGTTCCACTTAACAATTTTGGCGTTGCCTTCGTTGTCGCTCGCCATATTTACAATCGTTCCGTTGCTGTTTATGATTTTGGTCGCGTTTACCAATTACAACCGCAACACGCTCCCGCCTGCAAACCTGTTCACATGGGTCGGGTTCGACAACTTTGCATCTATTTTAACGGGTCAGGCCTTAGGCGGTACCGCTCAGGACGCAAGCAAGTGGAGCTATACTTTCTGGTATATCTTGGGCTGGACTCTCGAATGGGCGCTAATCGCCACGTTCAGTAACCTGTTCCTGGGTATGATTCTGGCCCTCATTATCAACAAAAAGAGCATCAAACTCAAAAAATTCTGGCGTACCTGCCTTGTAACCGTTATCGCCGTTCCGCAGTTTATTTCGCTGTTGCTCGTATCGAAAATGCTCCGCGACGAGGGCATTATAAACACCCTAATCGGATATATGGGCATAGATCCGGTCAAATGGCTAAACAGCTCTACCCAGCTTGCGAAATTGGTTATTATATTAGTCAATATCTGGGTCGGCGTTCCGTTCACGGTTCTTACATGTACGGGTATTTTGATGAACATTCCCGACGATTTGTACGAGGCGGCAAAAATCGACGGCGCGAACCCCGTCAAAATGTTCAGCAAAATCACTTTGCCGTATATGATGTTCGTTTTGGGTCCCTCGCTCATTACCACGTTCGTGGGCAATATCAACAACTTCAATATCATATTCCTGTTGACGGGCGGGCAATCGGGCACTATGAACTCGAAGCTTGCAATGTCCGCAGGCGACGTCGACCTGCTTATTACATGGCTGTATAAGCTAACCGTCGACAGTTCGCAGTACGACATGGCCTCCGTCCTGGGTATTTTGATATTCGTGGTGGTTGCGTTCTTCTCGCTGTTTGTATATTCGCGAATAGGTTCCGTGAAGAACGAGGAGGACTTCCAATGAGATATTTTAAAACAACTCGCAAAAGCGCGAAGCGTGTGATTGTCGATGCGTGCATATACGTCTTTTTGGGCGTTATCAGTATAGTGTGGCTGTTTCCGTTTTTGTATTTGATAGTAACCTCGCTTCGCGGCGAAAGCACGGCGATCGTATCCTATCTCTTCCCCAAACAATGGACGTTTGACAACTATATATGGCTGTTTTCAAACCCCAAATCGAATTTTGTATCCTGGTATATCAACACATTGGCTATCGCCGTTGTCGTGTCGATAATCAACACCTTGATAACGCTTCTGACGGCGTACGCGCTTTCGCGTATGCGTTTCAAGGGGCGTCAGGGTTTAATGAAGTTCATGCTTATTCTGGGTATGTTCCCGGGTTTCTTGGGAATGATCTGTATCTACTACATTCTCAACGCAATGGGACTTATCGGCACGAACATGTCGATAGTCGGGCTAATGCTCGTCTACGTTTCAGGCTCGATGATGGGTTACTACGTATCAAAGGGCTTCTTCGATACCATTCCCAAATCGCTTGACGAAGCGGCCATGATAGACGGCGCGTCGCGCAGCAAGATATTCTTTTCAATCATTTTACCGCTCTCGAAGCCTATAATCATTCAGACTCTTCTCAGCGCGTTCGTTGCGCCTTGGGGCGACTATATGATGGCTAACTACATCGTCGGCCGCGGCGGCTCCGAGTTCCAGACGGTTGCGATAGGTCTGTACCAGATGATTGACAACAACGTCAAAATGACCGATAACTTCACTCGCTTCTGCGCAGGCGGCGTTGTGGTTTCGATTTTGCCGATAGTTTTGTTCTTCTTCATGCAACGTTACTACGTAAGCGGCATTACGGGAGGTTCCGTAAAGGGTTAAAATATGGCAAACAACAGATTTTCGCGAATAATTTGTTCGCTCCTTGCGGCGGTGTGCGCAATCACGTTATTGTGTTCCTGCAACAAGAAAAACGGCGAGGAGATAACCGACATTCCCAAAACGGAGGACAACTACCGCACATACTATCAGATTTTTCCCTATTCGTTTGCCGATTCCAACGGCGACGGCATAGGCGATATAAACGGCATAATTCAAAAGCTCGACT
>JAIDSQ010000148.1 GCA_029061155.1 Clostridia bacterium | reverse complement strand
TATTCGCAGTTAATACAATAATTTGTTTTAGGCTAAATTTATCTTTCAAATAATTATTTTCAGTTGAAAGCTCCCGAACAGTTTGTTCGGGAGCTTTTTTATTATTATAATAAATAATGTTACCGACAAAAACCACGCTTTTTGTCGGCAGACTCAATTTGTGCATACCTGCACCTCGGTAGTGGGAATTTGCGCAATTATATAATAAGTGAGCCCTTAAAATTGCGCAAAGGGCGACAGCGTTGCCCGAATCGTTGAAATTTTATTTGTCACTGCAAATAAAATTTAACGAGAGCAGTATTTACAATATTCTTTGAGTGTGCAGTTAGCGCAGTCGGGCTTTTGCGAATGACACACACGCCGACCGTGATAAATAAGGTAGTGGTGCGCCTTTGACCATTCTTCTTTAGGTATAGCTTTGCAAAGCCCCTCTTCAACCTTGGCGGGAGTGTTGCCCTCGGCAAGCCCCAGCCTGTTTGACACTCTGAACACGTGCGTATCCACCGCAATCGCGTCTCCGCCGAAAGCCACGGCGTAAACGACGTTTGCGGTTTTTTGTCCTACACCGGCAAGTGTTTTCAACTGTTCAAGCGTATCGGGAACTTCTCCCGCGTACTTTTCCAGAATATCCCGCGAGGCAGAAAGAATGTGCGCCGCCTTATTCCTGTAAAACCCGCAAGAAAAGATATATTTTTCAAGCTCGGACTGCGAAAGTTCAAGCATCTTTTCGGGCGTGTTGTGTTCTTTAAATAGTACTGCGGTGACTTTGTTGACACGCTCGTCCGTGCACTGCGCCGATAAAATCACGGCGACTAACAGTTCGTAAGGCGAACTGAACTTAAGCGCGGGCTGGGCGTCGGGGTAAAGATTTCTCAGCTCTGAAAGTATTTCCTGTGTTTTTTCGTCCATACCGCAATATTAACACAATTCGCGTCCGAAATCAACCTATTTTCCCGAAAATTGTTCTGCCGTATTGCGACTGCACCCTGAAATAGCCGTAAAAAGCCGAATAATTCGCGCCCCTGATAACGCGTTTCGCGCGTTCGAACATATTAGGTTCAAGCTTTATCGAAAGTCCGCAACCTATATTAGCCTCACGCGGGGTGTTAATAAGGTTAGCTCTTATACCGAAAGTTTTCAGCCTCGCGTTGCAGTCGATAGCCTGCGAGCGGGAGCGGAATACGGCGAGTATTTCTGTCATAAGTTTTCCTCTTGTAAAATAATATATACTAAAACGCGTATATACGTCGCAATACTTTGTTGCGTTTGCGTTTTTGCTCGGTTACGTACTTCATTGTACGCGCCCTCGCCAAATCCGCACGTGCCTCGTCTTGCTTGTATCTCCGCGTTTTTAAATTGCCTATATAATATTGTATGTAAAAGAGGTAAATAATGATATATTTCGACAACGCCGCGACGGGCGGTTTCAAACCCGACAGCGTGATAACGGCGGTAACTTCCGCCATGAAAAATTGCGCCAACCCGGGGCGGAGCGGTCACAAACTTTCGATAGCCTGCCTTGAACGCGTATACGAATGCCGTAAACTTTTATGCAACTTTTTCGGCGGTTACAGTTACGACAGAACAATCTTTACCAAAAACTGTACAGAGGCTTTGAATATCGCCCTTTTCGGTATTTTGAAATCAGGCGACGAGGTAGTAACCACCGTAGCCGAACACAATTCCGTCCTTCGTCCATTGGAATTTTTAAAGGGCAAGGGTGTAATTGTTAAATACGCACCTTTAAAGGACGGCGAAATATGCACATCGGAAATAACAAAACTCGTCACGCCCCGCACACGCGCGGTGGTGGTGACGCTCGCATCAAACGTAACGGGCACCGCGCCCGATATCGCTCAGATACGAAAGGGTATCCCCGGCAAAATTCTTCTTATCTGCGACGGCGCGCAGGCTTGCGGTCACGTACCCATAGATATGAAGGCAAGCGGTATTGACGCGCTTGCCGTTGCGGGGCATAAAGGTATGCTGGGTATTCAGGGCAGCGGCGTTTTGTTGTTTTCCGAAAGAGTCAATCCCGCTCCCGTGCTGTTTGGGGGAACAGGCAGTGAAAGTTTCAACCTCAATATGCCCGACTTCTATCCCGACCGCCTTGAAAGCGGAACGCTTGCCTATCCCGCGATAGTTTCCCTCGGCGAAGGCGTTATGTATTTAACTGCAAATTTAGCCAAAAACGTTGAAAAAGCCCTTAAAATGACTTCGTATCTGTGCGAAAATTTAAAGGCGGCGGAGGGCGTAAAGGTGTATTCCAAGCCGAACCCGTACGGAATTGTTGCCTTCGCGCTCGAAAATATGCAGTCCGAAACGGCGGCTTACCGCCTGTCAAAGGACTATTCCATTTGCGTGCGCGGAGGCTTGCACTGCGCCCCGCTCATGCATAAAGCGCTGTCGTCCGACGGGCTTATCCGCGTGTCGCTTTCACAGTTCAACACGCACAGCGAGTGCGAACAGCTAATAGACGCCGTAAACGAACTCAGGCAGAAGTAATTAAATATTTTTAAGCCTTGCTATTACTTCGTTAAGTTTTTTACGTTTTGAGCTGTCGAGCATAGGATAAACGGTGTTGTAGAAATTATCCAAATCGGCGTTGGTAAGCCTGCCTTCGCGCTTTCCGCGCTCCGCCTCGGCAATAATAGTGCGCATAATCTGCCCTTCGTTCTTGCCGCTCATCGCTTTTGTAATTGCCTTTGCAAAGTCGGCTGTGGTGTTAAAGTCGCCGTTGTTGTTCTTATTATTATCGGGTTTATAGCTTCTGAAATCATTCATTGTCAATACTCCTTGTATTCCAAAATTGCAAAAACGCATATAATGTTATTAACAATCTATGCAAGGAGCCTGAATTATGCAACTTTTATTACTGCTCGCCCTATTGCTGTACGGCGGGAATAAGGGCGCAGGCAACATTTTGGAAGAGGTGAAACCCGTTTTGGAAAGCATAGGCGGGGAGCAGATACAGGAAGTGCTTAAAAGTGCGGAGCAGCTTTCAAGCGTTATTTCCGCCGTTCAGTCCGCCGCCCCGCAATCGCCGTCAAAGCCAGAAAGCAAGCCCGAATATTTTCCGCTTGAGCCTGTGTCTAAGATAGCAGACAGGGATATTACATATTCACTTTCAAAATATTTTGCGCAATGTTAATTGCCGTCGTCCGCCCGCGGTTTTACGTTTGATTTGTGCTTAGTTTGTCTATTGTTTAGCAACTAAGATACGACGTCAACGTAAGGTTTCGCGGGCGGACTTGATTTTCTTTTAAAGGTGTGATATAATGTAACTATGAAAACAGGAATATCCACCGCATGCCTGTATGCAAGGTGCGAAACCGAGCAGGCTTTTGCACAATTGAATAGTTTGGGCGTACAAAACACCGAAATATTTTTACAGACTTTTTACGAATACCGCCCCGAGTTCGCTAAAAAATACCATACCGAGCTTGGCAATTTAAACGTAAATTCCGTTCACGTTTTCACAAATAATTTTGAACCGCAGCTGTTCTCAAAGACAAGAAGGGGCAGGGGGGACGGATTTTACTGGCTGGACCAGTTAATGCGTTCGTGTCAGCTTTTCGGCGCAAAAAATTACACTATGCACGGCATAGTCAGAAAGGACTCGGGCGGCGGTGAAAACTTCGACTACCTCGGCGAACGCATAAACGAAATTATTTCCTTTTGCTCGCGTTACGGCGTCAACCTATGTCTTGAAAACGTTTGCTGGTGTCTTTACAACCGCCCCGGCGTATTTTCGCAGTTAAAGCGCAGGGCGGGCGGACTTTCGGGCGTGTTCGATTTAAAGCAGGCGCGCCGTTCGGGCTATCCTTATCAAATGTATATTAAGGAAATGGGACAAAGCATTGCCTATGCGCACCTTTCGGACGTTGACGAAAAGGGTGCAATGTGCCTGCCGGGTAAAGGAATTTGCGACTTTACGGAAATTATAAAATGCTTAAAGGGAGAAGGTTTCGACGGAACTTGCCTTATAGAAGTGTATTCCGACAACTACGGCGATATATCCGAACTTAAAACCTCTCTCGAGTATTTAGATGAAATAATCTATAAGATAAAGTAAGTTAAGCCCGCGCATTCAATGCGCGGGCTTTTTAATGTTGGCTCAAACTTGCCTGTTATTGACAAAGTATATAGTTTGTATCAACTTCCAGTAGTTTACAGAGATTTGCAAATGTATCAAGCGAAGGCAAAATATCACCTTTTATGTAATGTGCAATTGCCGATTGAGTAATTTGTAATTGTTGTGCGATTGCGGTTTGTGTTAAACCGCTTTGTTTAATTGCGTCTGCCAACCTAATTTGAATTTGTTCGATTGATATCATTTATATATGCCTCAGTCAAATTTTTTATAATAATATTATATGACTATTAATCATTAAAAACTTGACTTATGATTATTAATCATATATAATATACAAGAGGTGACTGATATGGGTAATTGCAAGTGTTACAGGTGTAAATATTTCGACAGATATTATACCAAGGGAACAAAGCATTTTAATTTGACGGAAATAGGTTTGTGCAGTAAGAAAAGAAATATCGTTCAGAAAAATGAAGGTTGTGACGGGTTTGTTGTTAAACAGCACGGATATCGCGCGAAAATTGTTGCGACGCGGTGTCTGAACGATTTATTGACGGAACTTTCCGAACTACGTAAATTTATAGAGGCGGAGAAAGCAGAAAGTGAAGAACTGTAAAAGCTGTAATAACTGTAAGATGCTGTATGCGCGATACGTTAGTTTTTTTAAGATTAACAAATATTACTGTACGGAGCATAAAAAAATAACTGAGACGGATTTGTCTTGCAGTAAGTGGAGTAAAAGGGTGATAACATTCGATATATCTTTAAAACGGTTTGACGAGGTTGAACAGGATATTAAACTTCTACAACAATATTTGAAATGAGTCAATAAACGATTAATAAACCAAAGTATTTTTCTCGGAGTTATTTCAAAAAGTTAAAAAAAATATTGAAAAATGCTTGACATAATTTAACTACTTTGATAATATATAAAAGCTGTCAGTTTGACAGCGATGTTTTTCTTTAAACTTTTAAGGGAAAACGCCCCCGACTTTTGTCGGGTACAGACGAAGATTGTCGTACCGCAGGCTTCAATAAAGTCTGCTGGGGGCAAACTTTAATTGAAGCCTGACAACTGCATAGGAAAGAGAAAAAGATAAAGTACAAAAAAGGCAATTAAGATTAATTTAAGGTTAATACGAAGAAAAGACAATTTTGCGTGTCTTGGAACTGTAGGGCAAATAAATTAGTCGAGTTAGAGAGTAGAATTTTTGTAAAGAAAGGACGAGACGGAAATAGCGAAAGTGCTATTGAGTTAAAAGATCAAGCTACAAAGAGCATACGGAGGATGCCTTGGTACATGGCGCCGAAGAAGGACGTGACAAGCTGCGAAAAGCTGCGGAGAGGAGCAAATATCCTGCGACCCGCAGATATCCGAATGAGGGAACTCAGCATATAGAAATATATGTTATCGTTAACTGAATCCATAGGTTAACGAGGGGAACCCGGGGAACTGAAACATCTTAGTACCCGGAGGAAAAGAAAGTAAAAACGATTCCGCGAGTAGTGGCGAGCGAAAACGGA
>JAIDSQ010000147.1 GCA_029061155.1 Clostridia bacterium | reverse complement strand
TAAACTTAAATTTGACATGTCATACTCCATTAACCTTTTAGTATTGCAAATGTTTGCTTAGGCATTTTGAGTTTATTTCCCGAAACCGACGGCTGCTTGTCAACCGACAGCGTTGCCGCAAGCTTCAAGCCCGAGCCTATTTCGGACAGATCGATTGTTGCCGTTGTCTCGTGAGATACATTCATTACTATATAAATCGTATCGTCGCCGCTGCCTTTTTTGACCGCCGCCACCGTACCGTCGTCGGACAGATACACGCTCTCCGCGTAGCTGCGCGCAATCTGCGGGTATGCCCTGCGCAGAGCATTGGCGCGCTTGATATAATTAAGTACCGAACCATTGTCCTTGATGTTCTTGTCTACCGTGCCGAGCTTGTATTTTTCGCTGTCATCCGCCGCAGTGGAGCCCGCGACGGGCTTGCATCTATACTCGTCGTCAAAGGGCATTGGCTGCCGCCTGTCCTCGTCGCGGAAATCTTGGGCGCCGGCTTTTTTATAGACGTTCATACCGAGCTCGTCGCCGTAGTACCAGAAAGTACTGCCGCAGCACATCGCCATAAGGCCGTAGCCCATTTTGATATTATTCACGTCGCTCGAGCCTTGCAAGATACCCCAGGCTCTGGGCGTGTCGTGGTTGGCCACGAACAGTGCGGGTATTCCGCCTGCCACGTCGAGCTTATTGTCCGCGTCTATGTTGGATAGATAAAACGCCTTTTCCAATCTGACGCTGTACGAAAGCGTGCCGTTGCCCGAATAACCGTGTTGGAAAGCAAAGAAACTATCCACGCCCGATTCCTGATAAGTATGGTTTTCCGCAACATTGCCCCATGCACCCTCGCCGACAATATAGCAATCTTCTTTGATTGATTTAGCGGTATTATTGAGCCAGGTCAAAAACTCCTTGTTTTTGGTGTTGTTGCCTTTGAAATAGCTTGTAACAGCGTCTAATCTGAACCCGTCGACATTGTGGTCTTCAAGCCAAAAGCGCATGATCTCTTTCAGGTCGTTTGCGAGGTAGCCGTCCGGCTCATCGAGTACATTCTGCAAATTCAAATCGGGCATACCCGACCCAAATTGACATTCGTACATCCAGTTCTTGTCGTAATCTTCCCAGCCGGACGGCTTGGATGAAGTATTACGCTCGAAACTGTAGTAGTTATAGTATTGGTCTTGCTGGTCCTGCGCGTTATTACGCATGTGAGCACCGGCACAGTTCTCGAACCATTCGTGTTGGCTTGAAGTGTGATTGAAAACAAGATCCAGCAAAACGGTCATACCGCGCTTGTGGCACTCCTCCACTAACTTGTCGTAGTCGTC
>JAIDSQ010000146.1 GCA_029061155.1 Clostridia bacterium | reverse complement strand
AAGTATGGCTGACTTAAGCAAAAGAGCGGGCTTGAACAAGCCCGCTCTTTTTTAATTTTCCCAGCCGTTCTCCGCTTTAAAGTTTACAAGTTCCTGACGATAATCGTATACGTTTTCTGGAATTAAGAACTTAATTTCATCTGTAGAACTGTTAATGAGAACGGCAAAATAAACATAGCTATCGTTCCCTGATTTTCTTCTTATTGCTCCGTAGACAATAAAATTATCACCGCAGTCGGAGGTTAAATAGTATAGCTGTGAGTCATATCCACTTTCAGCATGACCCAATTTTTCAACAGCTTTATCAATAATCGTCTGATCGTCATACGGAATTTTTCGTTTGGTTTTTGATATTTCTTGCTTTATGCACTTCTCTAAATTAATTTCACTACCCCAATCGTTTTCGGCTTTTAGTTTGATGATTTCATCTTGAGTAAATTTCACGGATTCCAAAGGATACCTTTCCTGCTCTTTTATTATGAAATTACAGTCCTCATAATAATAAACAAACCCGTCGGACGAGTGCTGTGCTATAAGCAATGCCGTGAAAGAAAGTTCCGTCCCAACGTAATATCTTTCATAATAAGTATACAGCGTTCTGCCGTAACCGTCTTTTTCGATTACTTCTATTTCAGAATCTTTGAACCAGTCCGCACCGCTCGAATGTCCGACATTCCATAATACGCTGTTTACCGCTTCCGTAAATAAATCCGCATCTTTGCCGGAATATCCCTTATATCCACAACCACTGAAAAGCATAATTATTAATGTTAAACTCAATACTAATGCTATTTTATTTTTCATCACTTATATCCATTTAAGTTGATTTTATTATAATATTAATAAAAGAGATACCACAGAATATTTACCATACCCACCAAAGGAATTGATGCTATTTTAAAGTATGTTTTTGCCACCTTTAAATCTTGTTTAGTTGCATTGTTCACTAATGAGGAACCGCCTAATATACTCGCTGATAATTCCCAAGGAGTATTATCGTCATTTTTCCATACCGACGGTATTCCTATCTTAATCAAATAATTAACTAAACCCAATTGTATAAATTGTGTACTGTGACCACGTTCATGTTTTAACACTTCCTCGCCTTGTGATTTATCAAACCATATTGCACCGAGAGTCATAGACCCACCCATATTACTAACATTAATTACAGGGACACCTTTATAAAATGAAACTTTATTTGATTTCATTATTGCATTTTCATCAGAATTAAACGGATTCCAGTTTATGTCTTTCATATCTTGACGCATTTTATTATCAAATATCGACACAACTGCAATACCAACATAGCTCCATAAAGAAACAAAAACCTGAATAAATAATCCAGTAAAAGAATGACCATCAGGGTCGTACCCCATAACAGGATTGTTCCCGCAGTACGCGTAGAGATTTAATCCGTTAATGCTTTCGGGGTTGGCGTAGTCAATACTGTCCATACTGATGAATCTGCCGATTTCAGGGTCGTAGTAACGGGTTTTGAGGAAATACAAGCCTGTTTCGGTATCATAGAAATAACTGCGGTAACGGAACGGATTTAATGCGCCAATCGTGGTTGCTTTGCTTCCGTATACGTTATGCTCTCCCCAGGCGTTGTATACGTATTGTACCACCTCGGTACCGGTATTGTCAAGTATGCCGACTACGTTGCCCTGTATATCGCGCTTGTAAGTATAGTATACTCCGCCGTACTTGAAGCCCGCTACGCCTATATGGTCATAGAAGTATTGTATTCCGTTGCTGCTTGCTATAAGCCTGTCGTTATAGTCGTAGTAATAGTTTACTCCGTTTTTGTATATACGTCTGCCTCTGCCATCGTAATTGAATACAATATTGTTAAACTTTACAAGGCATTTTCCTCTGCTCCATACCAACGAATTGCCGCGGTACGTTGTAGGGTTACCGAATAAATCGTACGATATTGTTTTACTTGCTCCGTCCTTTACAAGCTTACCGTTGTTATACTGATACGAATACTTGGTTTTGCTTTGTCCAGAGGGCGTTACTTCCTTAATTAATATATTGCCGTTATTATCGTATGTATAAGTATAAGTTCCCATCTGATAATTTACTTCGCTTATCAGTCTGTTTAACTTATCGTATGTATACTTTGCCACTTAAAAGGAATGAGTCCTGTACAATACAGAACCCATTCTCAATTCTAATTATTTAATTTTTAGTCCATCTTTTGGAGTTCACTTTAATAAAAGACAGACTATTTTACAACTTTTTATTGTTCAATATTTAGGTATTTATCTAACAGCTCATTAAATTCTTGCTCGTCACAATTAACTTTACCAAAATAGTATTCACCGTTTATTATTCTTGCTTGTGCATAATTATGTATCAATTCATAATTACCATTACTATATTCAATTAATATCACCCTATAACCCTCCGATAAATCCGTAGGATCACCGATTAAATATCTATGAAATTCCAATTTGTCTAAGTCGTCTGTAAAAGCCTGAATATCTTCGATTTCTATCAATATATCGTATGAATAATTCGGGCTCTCACTCTTGGTTATAAACACAATTTTAACACAAGAAATTTCGACTTTTTCGTACATATACGGATAACCGATAGGTTTACAACCACTTATGAATAATATCAGAACTCCCAAAATTATTAATGATAATTTTTTCAAAACATTCTCCTTATTAAAAGCCAAAAATAAAATAAAACGGTATTACTATCGGTCCCAAGCCATTCTCCGCACATGCCCAAGCTAATGAACCTGACTTATATCCGTAACTTCGGTTAACCCCGCCGAAATAATCGGCTGTTCTTTCCCAAGGCATTGAATAATAAACCTTGCCATTCGCCTTAGTAAAGTAAGTTATAACGGAAGGTATTGCTATTCTGAAAAGATATGAACCTGTTCCCATAAATTTTTCTTGTATGCCATGTCCGAATTCGTGATTTAATGTCACAATACCATTAGCATTATCAACTTCATTAAATTTAAGAAATATAGTTCCAACAACTTGACAAGAAGAAGCGTCTTGAATAAAATGCCTGACTACCGATTCTCCTTTATAAAAACTAAATACTTTTGATTTTAATGCTACAGATTCACTTTGATTAAACGGATTAAAGCACCCGTTATTCCAGTCGCTTTTTAATTCACTGAATTTTCCTTGGCACACGGCAACAATTATAGCACCTGCCGCAGTTACTTTACTAATAGGATTTATCAGCCCCACTATCGTAGAAAATATACTATAAAAGTCTTGCCCTGAAGGGTCAACATTATTTACAGGGTCATTTCCGCAGTATGCGTAGAGATTTAATCCGTTAATGCTTTCGGGGTTGGCGTAGTCAATACTGTCCATATT
>JAIDSQ010000145.1 GCA_029061155.1 Clostridia bacterium | reverse complement strand
GCGTAGTTCTGATAGAACTCGTTAGAACCTACGGTGTAGCTTTCTACACCTATTCCAAACACCTTGCTTTCTACTGCTACTATTACTTTCTTCTTATCGTACTTTACCGAAAGTATTTCGTCTAAGCTCTTCTTCAAACGGAGTCTCGGCGTTAATCTGTCTGCGGGTACATCCTTATATCCGTCCGGTATCCAGATATTCACAAGGCAATGCGTTTTCATTTCCGTTGCGAAATATTCTGCAATCTTTAAACAAGCTTTGCAATGTTCCACCCAGAACTTACGGATAGTTTCATCAGGCGAGGAAAGTGTTAATCCGTCCTTCACGTTTTTATGGCTGAACATTGTGGGATTGAAGTCTATACCCTGCAAGCCTATTTCCTTTGCGAAGTCTACCCAAGCCTTAAAATGCTTAGGCTCGTATTTATCCCTGTCTACCGTTGCGCCTACAGCATAGCTTGCGTGAAGATTTAATCTCTTCTTACCGGGCATAAGCGCAAACGCTTTCTTTATATCCGCTTTGAGTTCTTCAAAGTTCCTTGCTCTGCCGGGGTAATTGCCCGTTGTCTGAATACCGCCGCTTAATGCTCCGCCTCCGTCCAGACCTACAACGTCATCCCCCTGCCAACAATGTATTGACACGGGTATTTCCTTTAACTTCGTCAATACCTCTTCGGTATCTATTCCATACTCTGCGTACTCTTTCTTTGCTAATCCGTACATTTTATTTACCTCTCTATTTGCAATTTTAAATTGCCAAGAGCCGTTGCCTCAATGGGCAATGCACATACTTTTACTTTGCTGATTTGCTCGGTGAGTTCGTTTAAAAGTCCGTTCTTTGCGCCTCCGCCCACTATGTACAGCGTGTCGAAGTCCTTGCCGCTGTTCGCCCTCAATTCGTCCAAGGCGCATTTATAGCTCTGTGCAAGGCTTATAAACGCGCAACGAAAATAATCGCCCACAGTTACAGGCTTTTCGGGCAAGCAACTTTCAAATGCTTCTTTCATACTCTTGGGGGCAAGGAACACATTAGCATTGACGTCCACGTAACTATTATAATTACTTTGCCTTGCCTCTTCCACAATCTGCGGAAAAGGCTTATCGGGACAAAGTTCGTCTTTTAAGCGGTTTACAACCCACATTCCCATAATATTTTTCTGATAGCGGACGTAACCGACGCCGCCCTCGTTGGAGTAGTTAGCTTTGCGGCTGTTTTCGTCAGTGATAGCGTCGGGTACTTTAAGTCCCAACAAAGACCAGGTTCCCGAAGAAATATACGGACTGTTGCTTTCCATAGGTATGCCCTCGACCGCGCTTGCAGTGTCGTGACTTGCGCACAGCACGACTTCCAGCTGTCCGCCTACCGACCAGGAAATATCCTTTTTCAACTTGCCGACCACAGTTCCCGCCTTGGATAACTTCCCGAAAAGTCTTGTGGGCAAGCCGAGCTTTTCAATTATTTCCTTGTCGTATTCTCCGGTTTTTGTATTTACCAAGCCCATTGTAGTTGCGTTGGTGTATTCATGCATTTTAACGCCCGTGAGCATATAGTTCAGATATTCGGGTATCATTAAAAAGTCCGTTGCAACGTCGAGCCGTTTACGCTTTAAATCATCGTACATTTGGTAAACGGTGTTAAAAGGCTGAAACTGTATGCCTGTTCTTCCGTACAACTCTTCAAATGGAATGAGTTTATGTACTTCGTCTATAACGCTTTCAGTGCGGCTGTCCCTGTACGCGAAACAGGGCGGCAACTGCACGCCGTTCATTAACAGCACGTAGTCCACACCCCAGGTATCGATTGCAAGAGATTTGATTGAAGGGTACTTTTTAAATGCAGCCTTGATACCTTTTTTCACGTTATCGAAAAGGCTTTCTATGTCCCACACAAGGTGCTTGTTCTGCGTTTTTACACCGTTAGGAAAACGGTACACTTCTTCCGTCTTTATTTTGCCCGAATCGAGCCAGCCTATTATATGCCGTCCCGACGACGCTCCGATATCGATTGCAAGATAGTAATTCATATTTTTACCTGTAGTTATTTATTTTATTTAATACATTATACAACTCAATTGCGGTATTTGCAATTGTTTTGCCGATAATTACTGTCATAAAAAAAGGAAGGCTCATGCCTTCCTGTCGTTGCCGTAAATCGGCAACATTAATTATCCGTTTTATCGGAAAGTACAAGTTTTGCAAACGCCTCGAAAGAGTAGCCTTCTTTGCTCGGATAGCCGCCCGCTGCGTTAAACAGGCAGGACGGTATTTCCTTTTTGCGAATATTTTTTGCTATGCACAGAGAACACCCCTTATCGTGGTTTGAAGGATGCAGCGGACAGGCGCGGTCCCTGCATGTGCAAAATTCACTCAGATTGTTTTCCATTTTATACTCCTCCGTCCAAATTTTATTTCAGACTGTCGCTGAACGCTTTTAAGTCTTTTTTAACTTCCTCGGGAAGGCAGTTAAACTCAATATTACGGATTGCACCCTCTAACGTGTATAGATGTACCAGACAAACTTGCGGATATTTAATTTTTAATCTGAAAAACGCTTGCTTTGAACCGATTTCGATTAGCTCTTCAGCTGTGTCTATTTCAACGCTTTTAAGTTTGTTTTCCATTTCTTTTCCGATATTGAGCATATCCGTCAATGCAGTCATAAGTTCCCCCTAAACATTCAAGCACTATGGCGTGTGGTTGAATATATTTTTGTAAAAATATGGTTGTTTCGTATACACGCGAACGAGCGGTTTCTCTTCTATCCCACAGCTGAACATAAAAACAGGAACCGACAAAAGCCAGTGTCTGTTTTGACCGGAGAAATGTTGCCGCCGTTTTCTTACTATTTTTTATCGCTCTCGGAAATACGGCGCATTGCTTCTTCCTCTGTCAGTTCTTCATATTCGAAAAACGAACAACCGCAGCAACCCCGCGTTGCGTCGGAGAGGCTTAAACTCAAGTCATAGTCGTTTATCCACTCGCCGTTTAGGTAGAACTCAAAGCGGTTGCTCGCACATTCGTTATTTCCGACTTCTTCTCTTGCAATATACCTTTCGTGATAATCGTAATAATAATATTTTGCGGGAACTTTTTTCTCTTCAGAATTTTCCATAACATTTTGCCTCCCAACTCTTTACTGTGTATCGTCATATGATACTTTTATTTGATTATATCATAAATTAATGTATTAGTCAATTGTGAAAAATGAAAGGTGAACAGCCTTTCGCAGGAACTCCGAAAAGCTGTAGGGGATTTTCGCCTTTGGCGAGAGCGTCGGCGCGTTGCGCCTCGCGCGAACCTCTGGATTTCTTTTTTGCCCATATCTCCACCACGCAAAAAGGAAGGCTTTCGCCTTCCTCTGCGCGGTAGAGAATTAATAACCTAAAACAACTTTTTAATCAAACAAAATGCCATATTGTTGAAAAAATGAAATTATCCATTTCCTGCAATACTCAAAGCCTTTATCTTTATAAATTGCCGCTATGATTGCTTCAATATAAACATCGTGTTTTGAATGAGGAACTTTATTTTGTTTTGGCGCATCAGGCGAAAAGTATTTATCATTATAGGCGTAGTTGAATACACAGCTTTCATTACATAAATTAAATAAAGTGTCGTTTTTTTCTATGTCTTTTTTTCTACTAGTAATCTCAGCCTTATTACACCTCTTATCGAACAAATACTCTGTTAAAACAAATTTCAATATTGCGTCGCCTAAAGTGGCGTAACTATCATTTGTATAGTTTTTTCTATTTTTTCCGTCACCGTCTTTATGTATAATTTGACAATGCATAGCATTTTGAATAAAAGATATGTCTGTTGGTTCGTAATTAATTATCTTGGATAGTTCTATCATTTTCGAGATAATAATTTCGTTTTTCATAAATTACCTTTATAAAATTGAAAGTCTAAAACAAATAAAGTATCAATCTTTAAGTTTAGCAAATTCTATTGCTTCAAAAAACATTGATGACATAAAATCAAGAAACTGATCTTCATTTTTAAAAAAACTATTTTTTCCTATTTGCCTATTTACACTTGCCCATAAAACACAACACCGCATATATAAATATCTTGCACCTTTGTTACTTAATTGATATTGGATTTCTAATTTAGTAATTATTTCTTTATCGTCAACAAGGTTTCGCATAACATCGAATAAGTTATCATCATCATAGCCATTAAAATAAAACAATACACTAAACAAATATTGACTTTTTTTTGTAATATTGATTAACCATTTTGTTGTTTCCACGAAAAAATCTTGTTTCTCTAATACGCAAAACATTTCATATATATAACGTTTATTTATATATAAATAAACACTATGCAAAAAATCTTGCTTGTTGTCAAAATACCAATAAATTGGCTGGGTTGAACATTTCATTTTAGTAGCGACATTTCGAGCGGTAATTTGTTGTAATCCTTTTTCAATAACAATTTCGTAGGCACTTTCTAATATTTGCTCTTTTGTTATGATTTGTTTGGGCGGCATTTATATTATCTTCCTTATTATATAACGTTTGTTATATAATATCTAAAATATATAAATATGTCAATCGTTTTAATTCAAATTTTATCAAAAAAGAAACTTTGCTCCTGTGGCGGATACAAGATATAAAGCGACTTATGAATTGACTTCAAAAGCCATATGGGAATTTTGCGTATACGCGCAAAGCGTCACCTTGCAAGCAAGGCTCGCGCGAACCGTGGGGTTCGGGCAGACCCATAGCCCATACAAAAACAGACACTGGCAAAAGCCAGTGTCTGTTTTTGGTGGAGATATGGGGATTCGAACCCCAGACCTATACGTTGCGAACGTATCGCGCTACCAACTGTGCTATATCCCCTCTCGTCGCAACAAACTCCGTTTTAAGACGATTTCGTAAACAAAATCGTCAAGTTCGCTACGTTGTTACTCCTCTTCCCAAAAAGTTCTTCGGTACTTTTGGGGAACCCTGTTTTTTTTTGGTGGGAACAAATGGACTCGAACCATCGACCTCTTGCATGTCAAGCAAGCGCTCTAACCAGCTGAGCTATGCCCCCTCGTCGCAACAAACTTCGCTTTAAGACGATTTTGTTTACAAAATCGTCAATTATACTACGTTGTTGCTCCTCTTCCCAAAAAGTTCTTCGATACTTTTTGGGAGCCCTTTTAATTAAAAAAGTAAATATATTATATCAGTTCGGAGGCATTATTGCAACTGTTTTTTATGTATTTATCAATCTTTGCGCACGCCCAGAATATGAATACCCCGCGCCTGCTCGAAATTATAAGAGTTAAGCGGTTTATTGAACGCGTCGTACGAGTGCGCCGCAACTAAAATCCTTCCGCGCGACACTCCCACAACTACGGGTGAATGGTAGAAGTCGCCCGTCGCCCTGCCGAGCTGAACTATATCCCCCACCTCAAGCCGGTCTAACGGCACTTCTTCCGCAAAAGGTCCATCGCCTTCGTTATTCACCAAAAAGTTATAGAGATACTCCACTCCCGTCCAGGAAGGAGTTCTGTCGTTAACCGACTTATAGTACCACCCGAACGTAGGAGTATAATTCATAACTCCCGCGCCCGCATAAATACACTGCGAGGCAAAGTTCGTGCAGTCCCCTCCTATATTACTGAAATCATAGAACGCGGGATTTCTGCCGAACGCCCATTTCTTCGCATAGTTAAAAGCTTTGGTTCTGTCATATTGCAAAATTTCCATATTACAGCTTATGCCGTAACTTTTGCCGGAGTGCCTGCATGCTTTCTACGCGTCCTGCGCAAAATTAACTTATACATTTCGCCTACGGGAATTACCGAGAATGACACGCCGAGCGCCGTGAACCAGTGAACAACCCCGAGCCCCGTAAGCCCGAACGCCGAGGCAAACGGACTTACTGCAAGCAATATATTTACCG
This sequence comes from Clostridia bacterium, assembly GCA_029061155.1. GTDB lineage: Bacteria > Bacillota > Clostridia > Christensenellales > Borkfalkiaceae > Coproplasma. Next base: position 11,389 of record JAIDSQ010000145.1, on the reverse strand, counting down.
CAATTCCCGCAAGCACGGTTACTATCAGAATTTTATTGGTAAACAGTCCGCTTTTAAATATCGACTGCCTTTCCGAACGTATATTGAACGCGTGGAAAAGCTCCAAAAACGACAGCGTAAGGAAGGTAAGAGCGGTGGCGATTTCGTTACCCCATACGTTGAGCGCGGTTATATATATGCCTATCGTGACGGCGGTTATGTACATTCCGAAAAAGGCAATTGATAAAAGCGACGTTTTTGAAAACAAACTCTTTTCGGCGCGCACGGGCGGACAGTTCATTATATCGGGATCTTCCTTCTCCGTTCCGAGCGCAAGCACGGGGAAACTGTCCGTTATGAGGTTGAGCCACAACAATTGCGTTGACAGCAGGAAATTATTTTTAAAGAACACAAGCGTTGCAATGAGTATAGCAAGCACTTCGGCAAGGTTGGTGGAAATGAAAAACTGAATAGTCTTTCTTATATTCGCGGAAATGCGCCTGCCTTCGCGCACGGCGGACACGATTGTCGTAAAATTGTCGTCTGCTATAACCATATCGGATGCGCTTTTTGTGACGTCGGTGCCCTGAATACCCATTGAAATGCCGATATCCGCACTCTTTATACTGGGCGCGTCGTTAATTCCGTCGCCCGTCATCGCCACCACTTCGCCCCGCTTTTTAAGTGCTTTTACTATCATATTCTTATGCTTTGGCGAAACGCGGGCAAACACCTTACAGCGCGCTATCGCCTTATCACGCTCGCGTGCGGGCATATTGTCGAGTTCCTCGCCCGAAACAACTTCGGACATATCCGAGGCAATACCCAGCTTTTTGGCGATTGAAAACGCCGTCCGCACGTGGTCGCCCGTTATCATAACGGTTGAAACGCCCGCCGTCCTGCATTCGGCAACAGCCTGTTCAACCCCCTCTTTAAGTCCGTCAATCATACCGCACAGACCGATAAATGTAAGCCCTTCTTCACTTACCTGTCCTTTAAAATCCGAGTAGGCAAACCCTAAGACACGCAGCGCACCGTCCGACATTGCATTGTTTTCGTTAGTTATTTTTTCTATATCCGCTTTTGTAATTGCACGAACGCCCGCGCGTTCGAGAATATGCGTGCATTTATTTATGAGAATGTCGGGCGCGCCCTTGACAAAATTAAACTTCTGCCCCGCAAAATTTGCGGCAACGGACATCATCTTGCGCTCGGAAGTGAAGGGCAGTTCGGCAAGCTTTTCAAATGGGCTGTCGAAACATTGCTTATCCGCATACAGCCTGAGCGCAACTTCGGTGGGGTCGCCTATGTAACTTCCCTTTTCGCCCTTGACGGTTGTGCACGCCGTCATACACTGCAACAGTTTATATTCGGCGCCTTCACCGCAGTAAGTCTGAACGACGCGCAGTTTGTTTTCGGTAAGAGTGCCCGTCTTGTCCGAACAGATTACAGAACAGCTGCCGAGCGTTTCAACGCATTTAAGCTTTCTTATGACGACATTCTTTTTCGCCATTTTCTGAACGCCCATTGCCATAATTATGGTAACTACCGCGGGCAGACCTTCGGGGATGGCGGCAACTGCTATTGCGACTGAAGTCATAAAGTTGCCGAGTATGCCGTCCTTTTTGACGAACAGTCCGACGATAAAAATGAGCGCCGTCACCGCAAGAACGAATATGGATATTATTTTGCCGAGCTTGTTCAAAGAATTTTCAAGCGGAGTGCGCTCCGCCTTTGTTTCTTCGAGCATCTTTGCAATCTTGCCCATTTCGGTATTCATTCCCACGTCGGTTACGACTGCCGTGGCGTTACCCCGCACGACAAAAGTGGAATTGAACAGCGTATTTTTCATTTCGCCGAGAGCGACTTTGTTTGCGCGTATTGCCGCGGCGTCCTTTTCCACTCCCGTGCTTTCGCCAGTAAGCGCAGACTCGTCGCACTTTAAATTGTTACATTCTATTATTCTGCAATCGGCGGGAATAATATCGCCCTCTTCCAAAAGTACGATATCGCCGACGGTAATCTCTGTGCTGTCGACGGTGGTTTCCTTTCCGTCCCTTCTCACCTTGACCGAACAGGCGGAAAGTTTTTTGAGGTTTTCGACCGCCTTGTCCGCGCGGTACTGCTGAACAGTACCGACAATCGCGTTCAGAAAGATAATAAAGATTATTATGAAGGTGTCCGTCAAATCGTTTTTATCGCCCGAAAGAAAGGCAATAACCGCCGAAACGGCAGCCGCAGCGATTAAAAGGAGAGTCATAAAATCTTTAAACTGCGCAAAAAAGAGCTTGAAAATACCTGCGCGTTTGCCCTTTTCAAGCTCGTTTTTTCCGTATGTAGTCAGCCTTGACCCCGCCTCTGCCGAGCTAAGCCCGTTTACAGAAGTGTTTAAATTTTTAAGTGTTTGTCCCGCGTCCGTAAAGCAGTGATTGTTCATACAAATATTTGTATGCGCGCTTTCTGCGGGTTATGTGTTAAATATCTCAACGCCGTATTGCGTGACGTATGTTTTTCAAACTTTCTCTACCGTAATTCCGTCGGCTATATCGGCATCATAAAACTCCGCTTTGTAGCCCGTCGCGCTTAAATATTTTTCGTAAACGTATGCTTTGAAACTTTCAACTTCGTCGGTCTTTACAATTGAAATTGTACAACCGCCGAACCCTCCGCCCATCAGGCGCGAGCCTAAACAGCCCGAATAGCTTTGCGCCGCCTCAACAAGCGCGTCGGGCTCACTTCCCGTCACCTCGAAATTGTCCCTGAGTGACGCGTGCGACAAGTTCAAAAGCCGTCCAAGCTCTTTAGTATTACCCGACTTTAACGCAAGCACGGCAAGGCGGACGCGTTCACATTCGCTGACCACGTGTTCCGCCCTTCTTTTTATAGGCTGCGAAAGCATATGCGAATATTTCTCAAACTGCTCGGGCACAACTTCCGCAAGGCAGGTTACAGGCAACACGCCCTGCAATATCTTTAATGCCTGCTCCGTTTCCGCCCTTCTTTCATTGTACTTGCTTTCAATCAGGTTGTGCGGTTTGTTGCAGTTTGTTATCACAAGCGAATAATTGCCGAGCTGTAAGGGCAGATATTCGCAGTTCAGCGTGTTGCAGTCAAGCAGCATAACGCTGTCCTTTTTACCGCAAGCCGAGGCGTACTGGTCCATTATTCCGCAGTTTACGCCGGCATATTCGCGTTCGGCTTGCTGAGCCTTTAACGCAATATCCACAGGAGCAATCTCTTCGCCCACTATTGCCGCAAGCGCGGCTATGGTACTCACCTCAATCGCCGCCGAACTTGAAAGCCCGCTGCCGAAGGGAACGGCGCAGTCCATAAGTATATCGCAGCCGAGTATCTTATGCCCCGCGCGCTGCCACATCAAAGCCGAACCCGCCTGATAGTTGCCGTATTTCAGGCCCTTATAGCTGTCCAGCTTATCTATATCAAGGGTAACTTTGTCGGGCAGCGTAGTCCAGCTTAAATTTATGCTATTCGTGCCGTTGGGGCGCACGTATACCGTGTTTTTAAGGGACAGCGCCGCGGGCATTACCTTGCCGCCGCAGTAGTCGATATGCTCGCCTATAATATTGATTCTGCCCGATGCAGTCACTTTAAAAGTATATTCTTTCATATCTCGAAACCCGCGTCCGCCAAAAATTCGTGTAAATGCTTTTGCTCCTTGAATACCGCCGTATTTTCAAGTATTCTGTAACATATACTGCCCAGCTCTTCCTGCATTGCGCCGTGTACGCCGCCGTATTTACCGCTTTTGTAAAGCTCCTTCGTTTCTTCATAAACAAGTCTGAACTGCTCATATTCGGAAGGCAGTTGCTTTTCCTGCTGTATAAACTCCTCAACTTTTGCAAGCTCCTCTTCAAGCCTTCCGGGGAGAATGAACAACCCCTGCGCCTCGATTAAGCCTATGCTTTCCTTTTTTATCGAATGAAATTCGGGGTGGGCGTGAAATACGCCGTCGGGGTACTTTTCGCTTGTTATGTTGCTCCTTAAGATTACGTTCATTTCGTAGCCCCTCACCGTCTTGATTACCGTAGGGCTTATCGCGTTGTGAACGCCGTCTTTATCCTCTGCTATAATGCCGAGCTCGGGGTTACTATATTTTTCCCATACCTCGCGTATATGGTCGGCAATATCTATAACTTCGTTGCGCTTGTCGCTTTTAATGCGTATAACCGTGCCCGGCCAGTCAAGTATGCCCGCCGTTACGTAGGGGTATTTTTTATCCTTTATTTTGGTCTTTATTTTCGCCTTGTGCAGGGGCAGAATTTCACCTCCGCCCTGATAGTGGTCATGCGCAAGAACACTTCCACCTATTCTCTGAAGGGCGGCGTTGCAGCCTATGAAATAGTGGGGGAATTTATCCACGAAATCCATAAGATTGACAAGCGTCTGCCTGTCGATGTGCATGGGGGTATGCTCGCAGTTTACCGCAATACCGTGTTCGTGAAAGTAGCCGTAAGGCGAATATTGCCAGAACCAAGGCTTACCGCCAAGCGTTATGGAAACCGTGCGCAGGTTGCGTTTATTCCTTGAGCCGAGTCCTTCGTTTTCACGGCATATTACGCACTTTGCATAGCCGCCGTCCACGCTGTTGCCCTCCTTAGCTTTTTTAGGGTCGCGGAATTCGGGCTTAGCCTTATTTATAGTTACCGTAAGTCCGTTTGAAGTGTCGAAACGCGGGTTTTTATCCAGCACGGCTTTTTTGACGTAGCGATTGTTTACGCAGTAACTATACAGCCAGTCGGTCGCCGCCTTGCTGCCTTCCGCCTTACAGATTCGCGAAAACCTGTTGTTCATTTGTGACGGCAACAGGGAAAGTTCGCCGTAAATTGCATCCTCTAACGCACCGCCTTCAAGCCCGCTTTCCATTATCTCGAGAATACGGTTGGCTTTGTACTGTCCGTCTTTTTCGTTAAGTTCCAGATTTTCCTGTGCGTAGGATACTAAGTTTTTAATTTCGTCAAGGTTAATCATTTTATTACCTGCTGAATTATTTTGCGCAAACTTAATTGCGCTAATATTATAACTTTGCCGCACCTTAAAGTCAAGCCGCACACATCACTTTGAACCTTACATAAAAGGCATAAAAACAGGGCGGATATTTCTATCCGCCCTGCTCTTAGGATATTTAACATATACCTTTTAGAATTTTTCTTTTTCTTTTATTTTCTGCAATACCGTTGTATAACCTTTATCAAGTACTTTAATTATAGTCTCGTCTACCGTATCTAAATATTCCTTAAACATTTTATCGGGAACTTTTGAATAGCAACTTCCATAACGAAACAATCTGAGTCCAACTTGAGAAATCGGATGTATAAGTGTTATAGCCTCTAAGTCCATATCGTATTTTGGATCTTCCTTCTTTCTGATTTGAATATCAACCGCACAAGTATAACCGTTTGCAAATTCAATTCTTGAAAACGTTAAATCTTCACCTCGGTAATACCATAATAAACCTATATCTATGGCTAATCCAACATTATCTAAGCTCTCATTATATTTGGCAAAGCGTTGTTTTACCGAATTTAAAGTCTGCTCTTCATATTCAATAAATTCCGGACTTCTTTTAGCCAGCTGTTTTTTCGTCATTACTCAATATCCTTATTATTTTTTATATTAATTCTTTAAATAATTAACTCAGTCATTTACTATTCTTTGAGTGTAAAATACAGATTTATGATTAAAAATTGACGAATAACCGGATATTTTATACGTTGTTCCGTCATTTAATTTGAAAACAATAAAACAATACTTTTTTACATTTATACTATGCCTAGTATCAATCTCAACACTGCGCAAGTTATGGAAATCTATTTTTTTACTTCTTAAAAAATAAACAATTAATTGCTTATTCTCAATATCAATAACAATTCTATTACAAAAACTTAATATTGTTGCAAACAGACAAAATGCAGCAATTAATACTGAAAGCAATATTGCATACCATAAAGGTCGAAAAACAATAAAAATGATTGTCAAACCAACTAAAAAAAGAGTTAATATAATTGAAAGTAATTTGAATCCATTACTTACTAAAGAGAAACTTGTTTTTATCATCTTGCTCCTAATCCAATAAGCTATTGCCAAAAACTATAAACGCTGTCTCTTTACCTTACCGTTGCCCCACGCATCGTAAATATATTCTACCACAATAGCGCCCGTGCTGTCAAGTATGGCTATTATATTGCCCTGCACGTCTTTACGGTATACGTACGCCGTGCCGTTATACGTTAAGCCAGCCAGACCTGTAGTATCATAGAAAAACTCAAGTCCGTTAGACTGTTTCAATAACCTGCCGTTGCTGTCATATGTATACGTTATATTATTTTTGGAAATTCTTCTGCCCTGGCGTCGTATTTGAAACTATATCCGGTAATGGACTGCAACTGTCTGCCCCTCCAGGTTGTGGACTTGCCGCGATATGTCGTGGGATTGCCTATTTTATCGTATACACAGCTTGCACTGCCGAACTTAGTCATTTTATCCTTATCGTAGGTATAATCTATGACCGTACCCGTACCTAACGTATGGCTGCCCGTAGTAAACGGACAGGACTCCTTTGCCGTAATATTACCATTATTATCATAAGTGTAGAAGTAGCTTTTACCCAGCGCATTGTTATTTTCACGTATCAGTCTGTCCGCAGAGTCGTATTTATACCATATCCGCCTGCCGTTACCGTTCATTACCTTTGTTATATTGCCACATAATAATTAACCCCGACTTCCGAAGAAGTCGGGGTTTACATTTTTGATTATAAATAATAAAGTTTCTTTTAGCTTAATCATTTCATTTTTTATCTGTCATTTTTTTTATAATAAATTCAATTAAAATAGAACTTATACTAAAAGCGATAATTACACCTATTGTAATTAATAATGCCAAATACCAGTTTAAAAAAATGAAAGACACAACAAATATGGAAACAAGTACTAAAACAATTACAAAACCTATGATAATTTCTCTCCAAAAGGCTATTGTTGGCGGATTGAAAAAATCAAAAAAATCTAATATACATTTTACCAAATATTTTATAAATGTCATTAATTCTCCTTTTAAAATGCAAAATTAATCCAAGTGTTTTTATTGCCCCATAAATTTTTACCTAGAGTAATTAAACCTATCTTAAGAAAATCCATTGTACCAAACAATCCCCCATCCAATGCGTATGATTCTAATACAGATGAAGATAACTTACCAGCTCTAGCATCTAAACCAATAAATGCTGTTTGTATGAGCGCACTAGTTAAGATTGACAGTCCAACATCTCCCATTATATTTGTAAATGATTTATTATCATTTATACCATGTAATAAAGAATTTATACCTGATAAAGCAATAAGTCCGCCTCTCAAGCCTAATCGTAAAGCCGCAGATGTTGTTGAGCCCATCATACCAGCTATGCCACCATACACAGCTCCTGTAAATGTTTCTATTGCAAGAGAACCAAAGTCAAGTTGTTGCCAATTTGAGGTAATACCTTGTGACAATAATTCAACTCCTCCTGCTACTAATCCGCCTATCATCGCACCGCCTGCAGTGACTCCAACTAAAGCTGATCCAACTCCTAAAGCTGATCCAATAGCAAACGCAGCAGCCCCTGCAACTCCAGCCGTAACTATAGTAAGAGCAACAACTGCTAGCCCGCCTAATAACCAATGCCACCAAGCTGTCCCTTCTGGATCAACATTCATTACAGGGTTATTACCGCAGTAAGCGAATAAATTAAGTCCGTTTATCGTTTCAGGATCAGCATAGTCTAAGCTGTCCATATTAAGGAATCTTCCAGTTTCAGGGTCATAGTAACGAGACTGTAAGTAATACAGCTTGGTTTCGGTATCGAAATAATAACTTCTATAACGGAACGGATTAAGGTTACCCAGCGTTGTATTACTACCGCTTACTGTATGATAGCCCCAAGCATCATATTTGTATTGTACCACGATATTGCCGCTACTGTCAAGTATGGCTATTTTTAGGCTATATAGAAACAGGGCGGATATTTCTATCCGCCCTGCCCTTAGGATATTTAACATATACCTTTTAGAATTTTTCTTTTTCTTTTATTTTCTGCAATACCGTTGTATAACCTTTATCAAGTACTTTAATTATAGTCTCGTCTACCGTATCTAAATATTCCTTAAACATTTTATCGGAAACTTTTGAATAGCAATTTCCGTAACGAAACATTCTAAACCCAACTTGAGAAATCGGCTGTATGTGCGTTATAGCCTCTAAGTCCATATCGTATTTTGGATCTTCCTTTCTTCTGATTTGAATACAAACTGCACAAGTATAACCGCCCGCAAATTCAATTCTTGAAAACGTTAAATCTTCACCCAGGTAACACCATAATAAGTCTATATCTAACGCCAATCCAACATTATCTAAACTCTCATTATATTTGGCAAAGCGTTGTTTTACCAAATTTAAAGTCTGCTCTTCATATTCAATAAATTCCGGACTTTTTTTAGCCAACTGTTTTTTCGTCATTACTCAATATCCTTCTTTAATATTATATCCAAGAAAAGCTCCAAAAATAGTTCCAACCATTTTCAATCTGTTCTCCTACATCGGCAGCCCAAGACTTAATTGAATTTAAAACTCCGGTCTCGCTCACAATCCAATCCAATAAATAGTCCGCCCCGATTGATAATCCTACACCTAAAAGAAAATTCAATCCCGGAACTGGAATAAAAGAGCAAACTGCAGTAATTACACAACCTATTGCAAATTTTGCTCCTATATAAGCCGAATCCACAATAGAATCAGTAACCCAAGTAGCACTTCCGCTTTTATAATTGTCATACCAAGTTACACCTATATCAATCGCCAGCGCCGTGAATGCTAAAGCATTTGCTACTTTCCCCAATATATTGCCTGTAGATTTAGTAGCATTCATTGCAGAACTATTACCACGATAATAACTTCTAAAACTTGCAGGTGGAATAGCTTTATGATACTGTTTAAGTGTCACAGTAAAATATTTAGGATACTTTACTATACTATCACAAAAATAGGCTAACGAAGAGAAAATTCGCTCAAAAACAGATAAAAAGTCTTGTGTGCTTGTCCCTGTCGTGTCAACATTCATTACAGGGTTATTGTTACAGTAAGCGAATAAATTAAGTCCGTTTATCGTTTCAGGATCAGCGTAGTCTATGCTGTCCATATTAAGGAATCTTCCAGTTTCAGGGTCATAGTAACGAGACTTTAAGTAATACAGCTTGGTTTCAGTATCAAAATAATAACTTCTATACCTGAACGGATTTAGGTTACCCAGCGTTGTATTACTACCGCTTACTGTATGATAGCCCCAAGCATCATATTTGTATTGTACCACGATATTGCCGCTACTGTCAAGTATGGCTATTATATTGCCCTGCACATCTTTGCGGTATACGTATGCCGTGCCGTTATACTTCAACCCTGCCATGCCTGTGGTATCATAGAAAAACTCAAGTCCGTTAGTCTGTTTCAATAACCTGCCGTTACTGTCATATATATATTTTATGCCGTTTTTAGAAATTCTTCTGCCCTGCGCATCGTAAGAGAACGTGTTGCCGCTATAGGATATAAGCTTTCTTCCCCTCGTCCACTTTGCCGTTTTCCCGCAGTATGTCGTGGGGTTACCTATTTTATCGTATGTACAACTTTCAATTCCAACCTTTGTTAGATAATCTTTATTATAGGCATATGACGTGACCGTACCCGTACCTAACGTATGGCTGCCCGTAGTAAATGCACAGTATTCTTTCGCCGTAATATTGCCGTTGTTATCATATGTGTAGAAGTAGCTTTTACCCAGCGCATTGTTATCTTCACGTATCAATCTGCCAAGCGTATCATAGCTATACTGCGCCTGCAATACTCCGCCCTGCATTATTTTGATTATATTTCCGTTGCCGTCGTACGTATATGAGATATTGGTATCGGGATAAGTTACCTGATTGGGCATTCCTGTGGCGTGATCGCCCTGCTTTACATATGTTACAACTTCGCTGTCAACCGTTGTTCCGTTTACCGCAACCGTTTTGCCCGTATACCTTTCGTCTGTATCCTGTGTGGGCATTATTGTGAAATTACCTGTCGTTACTTTAGTTACATAAATTTATATACGTGCCATTATACATGTACGCGTCCGTACGCGTTACCTGTCTCGAATACACAACCTTGGATACAAATATGAAAAGAATGAGTTTAGCAAAAACCAAACTCATTCCAATTTATATTACTTAGATTTTCTATACTTGGGATATCATTTCATATTAAATCGTCACTCTTTTTAAACTTATAAACTATGGCAAAAACTTTTATATTTCTCGTCAATCTATTTATTGAAAAATTTGGCACAAACATCACATAAGCCATCCTGATTAATGGATAAGGGTTTAAAATATTTTTTTATAAAATATACATCAAGAGAACCATCAACACTCGATATTTTTTCGGGTAAATTCGGTTTATATCCTTTTTTATGACAACATATACATTCGTTTATCCATTTTTTTAAACGCGGTATTTGCTCAATATATTTTTCGCCGTAATCCTTTTTACCCATTTATAGCCCCAACTTTGTTAATATTTCTCTTAAATTTTTCAATAAATCTTTTAAAGTTTCTGCATATGGCATATTTCTATTTTTCTGATGTAACCTACGACGCAAATCTTTATCTTTAATATCTAATTGCCGCATTGCTTCATCCCACATTTGATTTTCATGCTGATTATGCCCGAGCCTTCGTCCTGAATTCTTTGCAAACATGTAGATTCCGCCAAGCACGCCAGATGCTGCAATTGCACCACCAGCCAAGACAGCTCCTGCGCCCGCAGCAACTAAGACTCCACCGCCAAGAATACCGCCGCCAGCTAATGCAAACGCACCTGACATTCCTGCGCCCATTGCCGATATGCCGGCGCCTATAAGTGCCGCCCCTGCTCCTACAATCGCACCTGCCGCTGCTCCTATTGCTCCGCCAATTACCGCACCTGTCGCTATTTCTCCTACAAGCTCCCAGCCGCGCGCACCGTCATTATACGCATTTACTCCGTTTACTGTCGCGCCAATTACCGCACCGGCTATAAGCCCTATAAGTAAACATGTGAAGAATAAATGTCCGCTCGGGTCCACATTCATTACAGGGTTATTGTTGCAGTAAGCGAATAAATTAAGTCCGTTTATCGTTTCAGGATCAGCATAGTCTAAGCTGTCCATATTAAGAAATCTGCCGACCATAGGGTCATAGTAACGAGACTGTAAGAAATACAACCGGGTTTCAGTATCGAAATAATAACTTCTGTAACGGAACGGATTAAGGTTACCCAGCGTTGTATTACTACCGCTTACTGTATGATAGCCCCAAGCATCATATTTGTATTGTACCACGATATT
>JAIDSQ010000144.1 GCA_029061155.1 Clostridia bacterium | reverse complement strand
GCAGTACACCCTGCGGGTATCTTAAATTTAAATAATTTTTTATAGGAGTTATATTATGCAAAAAAAGGAACAGCTTTACGAAGGCAAGGCAAAAAAAGTTTTCGCAACCGAAAATCCCGATTACGTCATTGTATCGTACAAGGATGATGCAACGGCTTTCAACGGACTTAAAAAGGGTACCATTGTCGGCAAGGGTGTTATCAACAATAAGATGAGCAATATGATGATGTTAATGCTTGAAAAGAAAGGTATTCCCACACACCTTGTAGAACAGATTGACGACAGAAATACAGTTGTTAAAAAAGTAAGTATAGTTCCTCTTGAAGTAATTATTAGAAACGTAGCCGCAGGCAGCTTTTCAAAAAGATACGGCGTTCCGGAGGGAACTCTTTTCACGGCTCCTACAATAGAATTTTCATATAAGAATGACGACCTCGGTGATCCCCTTATCAATGATTATCACGCGCTCGCGCTTAACCTTGCAACGGCGCAGGAAATTGATACAATAAAGAAAATGGCGTTTGCCGTTAACGATGCAATGAAGGAGTTTTTCAAATCACTCAATATCGACCTGATTGACTTCAAGCTTGAATTCGGCAGGTACAAGGGACAAATTGTACTTGCAGACGAGATTTCACCCGATACATGCCGTTTTTGGGAGGCAGGTTCATGGGATACAACTAAGCATGTAAGCCTTGACAAAGACAGGTTCCGCAGGGATTTGGGCGGCGTAGAAGACGCTTATCAGGAAGTATTCAAGCGCCTTACGGGAGAGTAATACCATATGGGCGGATTTTTCGGCTCGGTTAAAAAGAGCAGCGCAATATTTGACGTTTTTCTCGGTACTGACTATCACTCGCATCTCGGTACAAAGCGCGGAGGTATGGCAGCCTATGATAAAAGCGTGGGCTTACAACGCGAAATACATAATATAGAAAATGCGCCTTTCAGAACCAAGTTTGAACGAGTTTTGAACGAAATGACAGGTAATGCGGCAATCGGTTGTATCAGTGATACGCACCCGCAGCCGCTGTTGATGGTTTCAAAATTAGGCACTTACGCAATCTGTACCATAGGTATAATAAATAACTCGGATGCGCTTATGAAAGGGGTGCTTGCAAGCGGAGGCTACTTTGACGCAATGACAGGCAGCAAGGTCAATTCTAACGAACTTGTTGCCGCACTCATTAACAGTAAAGATAGTTATGTTGAAGGCATAAAGTATGCGCAGAATGCAATCGAAGGCACTGTATCTATACTGCTTTTAACAGATAAAGGTACGCTTATTGCCGCAAGGGATAAGATGGGCAGACTTCCTATACATATAGGTAAGTGCGACGACGGCTATTGCGTGTCGTTTGAAAATTTCGCTTATAAAAAACTCGGCTATACCGACGAGCGTGAGTTAGGACCGGCGGAAATAGTAGAAATTTCCGCAGACGGAATTGTTCAGCTTGCTCCCGCTGGTAGCGAAATGCGCATATGCGCTTTCCTATGGTCGTACTATGGTTACCCCACTTCAAATTACGAAGGTGTAAACGTTGAAGTAATGCGCACTAAAAACGGTGAAATTTTTGCGAAAAACGATTCAAAACTTCATGATATGAAGGACATAGATTATGTCGGCGGTGTTCCCGATTCGGGTACGCCTCACGCAATAGGCTACGCAAATGCAAGTAAGGTTCCGTTTGCGCGTCCCTATATAAAATATACGCCTACGTGGTCGCGCAGTTTTATGCCAGTTAACCAGTCCGACCGCAATAAAGTGGCAAAAATGAAGCTTATCCCCGTACACGAATTTATCGAAGGTAAGAATTTGCTGCTTGTTGACGACTCTATTGTCCGCGGAACGCAACTTAAAGAAACGGTGGAGTTTCTCTATTCGCACGGCGCAAAATCTGTGCATATGCGTTCGGCTTGCCCGCCCATAATGTACGGCTGTAAATATCTCAATTTCTCGCGTTCTTCGGGCGATATGGATTTAATTACCCGCCGTACAATGCTGGAGCTTGAAGGTGATGACGCAGTCAATCATATGGAAGAATATGCTGACGGGCAGACAGAGCGCGGGAAGGCAATGCGCAAGGCTATTTGCGATAAGTTCCAGTTTGAATCGCTTGAATTTCAGTCGCTTGACGGACTGATTGAGGCAATAGGCATCGGGCCTTGCAAACTTTGTACCTATTGCTGGACAGGTAAAGAATAAGATTAAGGAGAAAATTAAAATGGCAATTTCATATAAGGACAGCGGTGTAGACGTAGAAAAAGGTTACGAGGCTGTAAAGCTTATGAAGGAGCACGTTCAGTCAACGTATACTCAAGGCGTGCTCGGCGATATAGGCTCGTTCGGCGGATTTTTCCAAATGCCTAAAAAAATTAAAAGACCAGTTCTCGTTGCGGGAACGGATGGCGTAGGAACGAAATTAAAGTACGCTATCATTGCAGATAAGCATGATACCATAGGTATTGACGCCGTTGCGATGTGCGTAAACGATATAGTTTGTCAGGGTGCAAAACCTTTATTTTTCCTCGACTATTTTGCAACCGGCAATTTAAGTCCCGAACAGGTCGCAACCGTAGTATCAGGCGTAGCGCAGGGATGTAAACAGGCGGGTGCGGCGCTAATCGGCGGTGAAACAGCCGAAATGCCCGGTTTCTACGCAAAGGGTGATTATGATATCGCAGGTTTTGCCGTAGGCGTAGTAGATAAAAAAAGAATTATAAACGGCAGTGAAATAAGAAGGGGCGACGTGTTTATCGGTTTAAAATCGAGCGGTATTCATTCCAACGGATACTCGCTTGTAAGAAAGATTTTTGGCGAAAACATTAATAATCTTACAAAGTTTGACGACGAACTGGACGCAAGACCGATAAACGTTCTGCTTACTCCTACAAAAATTTACGTTAACAGCATACTTTCGCTTATTGAAAAAATACACGTTAACGGCATAGCCCACATTACAGGCGGCGGCTTTATTGAAAATATTCCCAGAATTTTGCCCAAGGGAATAGGCTGTGAGATTGATAAAAACTCATATGAGATTCCCAACATATTCAAAGTGTTGCAAAAACGTTCGGGGCTTTCCGACGAAGAAATGTACAATACTTTCAACATGGGTATTGGTATGGTTGTTTGCGTAAGGGAAAAGGACGCAGTTGAAACAATTAAACAGCTACAGCTTACCGGCGAAGAATGTGTAATTATAGGTAAGGCTGTAAGAGGTAACGGAGTTAAGCTCGTATGAAAAAGCGAATAGCGGTATTCGCGTCGGGCGGAGGTACTGATTTTCAGTCGATTATAGACGCCAACGAAAAAGAAAATTTTTGCGATATAAGTTTGCTAATTGCCTCAAAAGAAGGAATAGGTGCAATCAATCGTGCAAAAAAGCACGGAATACAGACGGCAGTGTTTGCAAAAAAAGATTATCCCGATTTGGATAAGTTGTATTCCGAACTTACATACCTTCTGAATATGCACAGGATTGATTATATCGTTTTAGCGGGCTGGCTTAAAATCATACCTGAAAGCTTTATAAATACCTTCCGCGACAAAATTATCAATATTCACCCGTCGCTTATACCTTCGTTTTGCGGTGCCGGATTTTACGGGTTTAAAGTACATCAGGCGGTTATTGAATATGGTGCAAAAGTTTCGGGCTGTACAGTCCATTTTGTAAACGAAGTTCCCGACGGCGGCGCGATAATTGCCCAGAAAACCGTCGAAGTTTTAGACGAAGATACCGCCGAAAGCCTACAGACTAAAATTCTTTTGGAAGAGCATAAGCTTTTGCCATATTGCGTAAAAAAACTGTGCGAAGGCAAGATTATCAAAGACGGCAGGAAGGTGACAATCGTATGATTGATTGCGCGTTCAGGACGGAACAGGGTAGGTTTTATTACTGCGTGCGGGCAGTAATAATTCGTGAAGGTAAACTGCTTGCAATGCAAGACGAGAATGCTCTTTATTATTATCTCCCGGGCGGTAAAGTCGCAATGGGTGAAACCGCCGAAGAAGCTGTTTTACGAGAGGTAAGTGAAGAGTTATCGGTAAATGCAAAAATCTTAAGAGCGCTTTGGCTCGTTCAGAACTTTTTTATCGAAAAAGTAAAAAATGAGAAATACCATGAACTTGGTTTATATTATCTTTTAGAGATAGCCGACAGTGATTTAACAGAGAACGAATTTATAATACACGAGGGAAAACATACTTTGCGGTTTGAGTGGATACCGTTAAATGAGGTTAAAGACAAATATCTGTATCCCGAATTTGTTAAGACCGCTATATTTGATTTACCCGACACTTTAAAAATGATAATAGAAAGAGAATAAAATTGACTGATGAGGTTTGATTTATGGAAATGAAGAAGAGGGCGCTGGTCAGCGTATCGGATAAAACAGGCGTTGTTGAGTTCTGTAAAGGACTTGCCGAAAACGGATTTGAAATTGTTTCCACGGGCGGAACGGCTAAAGCGCTTAAAGAGGCTGGAATAAAAGTTATAGGTATATCCGATATTACAGGTTTCCCTGAATGTCTTGACGGGAGAGTCAAGACGCTCCATCCCAACGTCCATGCGGGGATTTTGGCGATGCGTTCCAATCCGGAGCATATGGCACAGCTTGAAAAGCTAAATATCAATACAATCGATATCGTGTGCGTAAACCTCTATCCTTTCAAAGCCACACTTGAAAGCGGTGCCGACTTTGCTACGTGTATCGAAAACATCGATATAGGCGGTCCCACTATGTTAAGGGCAGCGGCGAAAAACTATCAGGACGTTGCCGTTATTGTAGACCCTGAAGATTACAACAAAGTTTTGGATGAACTTGCAAACGGCGGAGTTTCGCTCGAAACCAAAAGACTTTTGCAGTACAAAGTATTTGCACATACGGCGGTTTACGACAGTCTCATTTCCAACTACCTCGCATCACAGCTTGGTATTACATTCCCTGACGAAGTTACTTTTGCCTATAAAAAAGCGCAGGGTATGCGCTACGGAGAAAATCCCCAGCAGAAGGCAGTTTTCTACAACGAACAGATTATAAGGAAAGGTTGCCTCTCATCGGCAAAACAGCTTTGGGGAAAAGAGCTTTCCTATAACAATATTAACGACGCAAACGGCGCACTTGAGCTTTTAAAGGAATTCGGTTCAACACCAGCCGTAGTTGCATGCAAGCACGCAAATCCTTGCGGCGTTGGTACGGGCGCAAATATTTACGAGGCGTATATGCGCGCTTACAATTCCGATCCCGTTTCTGTATTCGGAGGGATACTTGCTATAAACGGAGCAGTGGACGAGGCTACGGCAACAGAAATAAACAAAATATTTATCGAAATAGTAATTGCGCCTGCATATACTGAAGGTGCGCTTGCAATTCTTGAAAGTAAGAAAAATATCAGACTTTTGCAAATTGACGATATTAACGTAAAGCGTGAAAATTCGGCTTTCGATATGAAGAAAGTTTACGGAGGACTTCTTGTTCAGCAGTACGATGAAAGTTTAATAAGCGGTGAAGATATTTCGCTGTTAAAAACAAAAGCCGATATACAGACAATAGATCTTCCCGACGGAAGAAAGAAGACAACTTACGGACTCGGCGTTGTTACCGACCGCGCGCCCACTGATGAAGAGATTGAATCGCTCCTTTTCAACTGGAAGGTAGTTAAACATACAAAATCAAACGCAATAGTAATAGGTAAGCGCGAAGAAACTACGGGCATAGGTATGGGACAGACCAACAGAATCTGGGCGGCTCAGCAGGCAATAGCACATGCCGGCGCAAAGGCAAAGGGTTCAGTCATGGCATCCGACGCATTCTTTCCGTTCTCTGACTGTGTAGAAGAATGTGTAAAAGCAGGCATCACGGCAATAATTCAGCCGGGCGGATCGATAAGAGATAAAGATTCAGTTGATGCGTGCAACGCCGCGGGTATTGCAATGGTATTTGTCGGCGACCGTCATTTCAAACACTGATTAAAGTTAACTGCGGGGATAAAAAATGAACGTTCTTGTAATAGGTAACGGCGGAAGAGAACACGCAATACTTCTCGCCCTTAAAAAAAGCAGACGTGTAGAAAAACTTTATTGTATGAAGGGAAATGCTGGTACTGCCGAAATAGCAGAAAATGTCGACGTCGATTATATGAATATTGACGCCGTAAAGCAGTACGCTTTGCAACATCCCGAAATAGACTATTACGTTGTTACGCCTGACGATCCCCTTGCAGTAGGTCTTGTGGACGAGCTTGAAAGTATAGGTAAACGCTGTTTCGGACCACGCAAAAATGCCGCTATTATAGAATCAAGCAAGGCTTTTGCAAAAGAGCTTATGAAAAAATATAAAATTCCCACGGCTGAGTCGCAGACTTTCGATAATTACGGCAATGCGCTCGAATACGTACGTTCAAAGGGTGCGCCCATAGTTTTGAAAGCCGATGGACTTGCGCTCGGGAAAGGTGTGCTTATATGCGAAACGCTTGAACAAGCGGAAGAAGGTCTTAAAGAGATAATGCTTGACAAGGCATTCGGTTCGGCGGGTAATAAAATCGTAATCGAAGAATGTATGCGCGGACTTAAATATAATCCTGGTGAAGAGGTGTCCGTTCTTGCTTTTACAGACGGTAAAACAATAGTTCCTATGATTACGTCATGTGACCATAAGCGTATTTATGACGACGACAAAGGACTTAACACCGGCGGTATGGGAACATTTTCACCCTGTCCTTTTTGGGATGAAAAGCTTGAAAAGCAAGTTCTCAAAAAAATAATGATTCCTACTATGAAGGCTATGAATGCCGAGGGCAGGAAATTTAAAGGCTGTCTTTACTTCGGGCTTATGCGCACGGATAAGGGGATGAAGGTAGTGGAATATAATTCGCGTTTCGGCGACCCCGAAACGCAGGTTGTACTTCCTATGCTCAAAACCGATTTAATGGACATATTTGAGGCGGTCACCGAAGAAAAACTTTCCGACATAAAAATCGAATGGGAAGACGGAGCTTGCGTATGCGTCGTTCTGGCAAGCGGGGGATACCCGATAAGCTATTCAAAGGGCAAAGAAATTACAATAGGCGATATCGGTGACACTGTAATTGTTCATGCGGGTACGGCAATCAAGGACGGTAAACTTGTCACTAACGGAGGAAGGGTTCTCGGAGTAGTTGCCAAGGGCAAGCATATCGAAGAGGCAAGAGATAAAGCTTATAAAGCAGTAAAAAATATTCACTGGGAGAATATGCATTACCGCACTGATATAGGCGTTAAATATCGCAAGGGATAAAAATGAAAATATACAGAATATTTGTTGAGAAGAAAGATAATTTACAGGCAAAAAAGGTAAAGGAAGATTTACGCAGTCTGCTTGGTATTAACGTATCGGACGTAAGAACAATGATACGTTATGATGTGGAAGGAATGACTGAAGAAGAATTTGTTTCAGCCGTTCCCTGCGTATTTTCCGAACCGCCGGTTGATTATGTTTATAACGAAAATATAAAATTCGATGACGGATATGCAGTTTTTGCAATTGCATATCTGACAGGTCAGTACGATCAGCGTGCAGACAGTGCGGCGCAGTGCGTTCAGCTTTTAACGCAGAAAGCCCGCCCGCTTATAAAGTGTGCTACGGTCTATGCAATTAAGGGAGTGAACAGTGAAGAGCTTTTACGCATTAAAAAGCACCTTATAAATCCTGTAGAATGTGAAGAGGTATCTTTGGATAAACCTTTGTCGCTTGCCCAAATTGCCGTGGCTGCGGACGACGTTAGAGTGCTTGACGGTTTCACGGCATATACCGATAAACAGATATCCGACTATCATACGAAAACGGGGCTTGCAATGTCTGTTGCCGACCTTGCTTTTGTGCGTGATTATTTCAAAAAAGAAAATAGAAACCCTACGGAAACTGAAATAAAGGTAATTGATACATACTGGTCGGATCATTGCCGTCACACAACGTTTGCAACCGAACTTAAAAATATTGAAATTAATAGCGATAATATACATATCAATAAAGCGCTTGAATTATATAAAAGCCTGTTCACTGAGCTTTATAATGACAGAAAAGATAAATACCCCTGTCTTATGGACATCGCTACAATCGCGGTTAAAAAGCTTAAAAAAGAAGGCAAGCTTGACAATCTTGACGAATCTGACGAAATCAATGCTTGCTCAATAAAAATTGATGCAGTTCTTGACGGCAAAAAACAAAAGTATACAGTAATGTTCAAGAACGAAACACACAATCACCCTACTGAAATTGAACCTTTTGGCGGTGCGGCAACATGTCTTGGCGGTGCAATACGTGACCCGCTTTCGGGCAGAACTTACGTGTTACAGTCAATGCGTGTAACGGGTTGTGCCGACCCTACCGAGCCTATAGAAAAAACTTTAAGAGGTAAACTCCCGCAAAGGGTTATAACCAAGACTGCTGCGGCAGGCTTTTCGTCGTACGGTAATCAGATAGGACTTGCAACGGGTCAGGTTGAGGAAGTTTATCACCCCGGTTTTAAAGCAAAACGGCTTGAAACGGGATTTGTTGTGGGCGGCGCAAAATCCGATATGATTTACCGTTCAAAGTCTCAAAAGGGAGATGTAATAATTCTTCTCGGCGGTGAAACCGGAAGAGACGGTTGCGGAGGCGCAACTGGTTCTTCAAAAGCGCACGACGTTAAATCTGTTCAGACTTGCGGCGCAGAAGTCCAAAAGGGCAATGCGCTGATCGAACGTAAACTTCAGCGCCTGTTTTTGAACGGTGAAGTTACACGTATGATTAAAAAATGCAACGACTTCGGTGCAGGCGGTGTTTCCGTTGCTATAGGCGAACTTGCCGACGGACTTGAAATTCAGCTTGATAAAGTTCCTAAAAAGTATGAAGGGCTTTCTGGAACCGAACTTGCCATTTCCGAATCTCAGGAGCGTATGGCGGTAGTTGTTTGCGAAAAAGATGTGCAAAGATTTATCGAACTTGCGTCTGAAGAAAATCTCTCAGCGACGGTTGTTGCAGTTGTAACAGACGATAGAAGAATGAAAATGTTCCACAGGAACAATGCAATAGTCAACTTATCCCGTGACTTTTTAGACACAAACGGAGTTAAACAAATTGCCGATGCGCAGATTAACGATAATGTAACAAACTTCTTTAAAGATAAAAAAGTATCGGATTTTGATAAAGAGTTTTTATCTGTTCTTTCTGAACTTAATGTCTGTTCTAAAAAGGGACTTGCCGAAATGTTCGACTCTACCATAGGGGCAAAGTCAGTATATATGCCGTTCGGAGGCAAAAATCAACTCACCCCTGTGATAGCTATGGCGGCAAAACTTATGGGCGGAGAAACAGATGACTGCACGGTATCGGCATACGGATATAATCCCGAACTTATGTCGACCTCACCGTTTACAGGTGCTATATATTCGATTGTAACTTCGGTTTCCAAGATGGTTGCCGCAGGCGCCAAGTATGAGGATGTCCGTCTCACATTGCAGGAATTTTTCATGCGTCTGCGTGATGATAAAAAGCGGTGGGGCGTACCGCTTTCCGCACTGCTCGGTGCATTATATGCTCAGATCAATCTCGGGCTTGGCGCGATAGGCGGTAAAGATTCGATGAGCGGAACATTTGAAGATATAGACGTGCCGCCTACATTGATTTCGTTTGCGTTAGCGCCTTCAAAAGCGTCAAAACTTATAACAAACGTAATTGGCAAAGCAGGAGAAAAATTATATCTGTTGCCTATGCGTAAAGGCGCGGAATATATTCCCGATTTTGAATATCTTAAAAAGATTTATACTGCAGTTAACAACAGTATAACCCAAGGTAAAATCAGGTTTTCTACTGTAGTTGAAAAAGGCGGCGTCGCCGCTGCGGTTGCTAAAAGTTGTTTCGGAAACGGCTTTGGTTTTGATTTTTACTGCGATAGTAATAATCTCTTTAATGAGCATTACGGGGATATCATAATTTCCACAGATGACGAAAGTACTATAAAAGATATCGACTTTGTTTACATAGGTAAATCAACAGAAGGCGCATTTATCCATAACGGAATAAGTGTATCTTATAAAGAGGCCGAAAAAGCTTATACGGGTAAGCTTGAAGGCGTGTTCCCTACAACGGCGTCCGCTAACGGCAACCTTCCAGATTGCGATTATAAAGTTATCAAAGGTAAAGCGGCGTCATTAAAAATTGTTAAGCCGAGAGTATTTATTCCTGCGTTCCCCGGAACCAATTGCGAGCTTGATACTGCGCGCGCTTTCCGCCTTGCGGGAGCTGAACCTGAAATTCTCGTAATTAAAAACCGCATTTCTGCCGACATTGAGGAAAGTGTCAAAGCAATTATAAAGGCGGTGGAAAGGGCTAATATTATTGCCTTCCCCGGCGGTTTCTCGGGAGGAGATGAACCTGACGGTTCAGGTAAGTTTATTGCGACTACGTTTAAAAACCCTGCGATATCGGAAAAAGTAATGGAGCTTTTGGATAACCGCGACGGGCTTATACTCGGTATATGCAACGGTTTTCAGGCGCTTATAAAACTCGGGCTTGTTCCTTACGGAAAAGTAAGCCCTTTAACTGAAAATTCTCCTACGCTGACGTTCAACAATATTTCTCGTCACGTTTCAACAATGGTAAATATAAGGGTTGCATCTAATGTAAGTCCATGGCTTGCGCAGTGCAAAGTAGGTGAAGTGTACTCAGTACCCGTTTCCCACGGTGAGGGTAAAGTCGTTGCGCCCGTATCGGAGCTTGAAAAAATGCGCAAGTGCGGACAGATTGCCACCCAGTATGTGGACTTGAACGGAAATACAACAATGCTAAGCCCCTTCAACCCCAATGGCAGTATGTACGCTATAGAGGGCATAACTTCACCAGACGGAAGAGTATTCGGTAAGATGGGGCACAGCGAGAGAATTGGTGAAAATCTTTATAAAAACTATTGCGGTAATTTCAATATGAAGATATTCGAAAGCGGCGTAAAGTATTTTAAATAAAAGTGTAATTTGTAATTTTAAAAGAGGTAAAATAGATGAGATGTGTTTTTTGTGGTTTTGAGGACAGTAAAGTTATTGACAGCCGTTCGGCGGACGAAGGCAGAACAATTCGCCGCCGTCGCGAATGTTTCAGCTGCGGTAAAAGATTCACAACTTATGAAACAATTGAGGACACGCCCGTACTTGTAATTAAAACAAATGGCGCGCGCCAGGCGTTTGATGCGCAGAAAATTAAGAACGGTATTATCAAGTCGTGCGAAAAACGTCCTGTTTCCATGACAGTTATAGATGAAATAGTAAGCGCAGTAGTGAAACAGGTTTACAATTCGATGGAGCAGGAAGTAAGCTCGAAACATATAGGTGAACTTGTCATGCAAGAGCTTAAAAAGTATGACGAGGTTGCTTACGTACGTTATGCCAGCGTATACAGGTCATTTAAAGATATATCAAGCTTTTTGGAAGAGCTGCAAGCCATGATGGCAAGCAAAAAATAAATCTTGCAGGCAGTGTTCTTTCACTGTCTGGTATTTTGTATGAGTATGACAAAGTTAACAAAAAAAATTAATATCGGAAATACGTCAATCGGCGGAGGAAGTGAGATTGCTTTGCAGTCTATGTGCACAACCAAAACTTCAGACGTATCATCCACGGTAAATCAGATTATCGGATTGGAAAAAGCCGGATGTGATATTATAAGGGTTTCCATACTTGACGAAGACGACGCCAAAGCCGTTAAAAAAATCAAGGAACAAATAAATATTCCCATTGTTGCCGACATTCATTTTTCATACAAGCTTGCCGTTTCGGCAATTGAAAACGGATGTGATAAAGTAAGAATTAACCCAGGCAATATCGGTTCGGAAAGCGCAGTTAAAACTGTCGCTGACTGTATAAAGGCGCACGGAATACCGGTGCGCGTCGGGTCAAATACAGGCAGTATTGAAAAAGAATATTTGCAAAAGTACGGCAAGAATGAATTTTCTCTTGTAGAAAGCGCGCTTAAAAGCGTATCGTTACTTGAAAAATTCGGCGTAAGCGACATAGTGATTTCCGTCAAAGCCTCTGATGTTCCGTTGACGGTCAAGGCATATAAATTGTTGTCCGAAAAAACTGCCTATCCGCTGCATATAGGCGTTACGGAGGCTGGCACGCAAGATATGGCGGTAGTTAAATCGAGCGTGGCGTTGGGTGCATTGCTTTTAAACGGAATAGGCGACACTTTGCGTGTATCAATTACTGACGACCCGATAAAAGAAATTATAGCAGGTAAACGCATACTCCGTGCCGTAGGATTGGACAGAGATTATGTAGACGTCGTTTCGTGCCCTACTTGCGGGCGTTGCCTGTGGAATTCTATGGAACTTGCAAAAAAAGTTACAGCTTATACCGAGGGCTTTTCTAAACAATTGAAAATTGCTGTTATGGGCTGCGTTGTGAACGGACCTGGGGAGGCAAAGGATTGCGATATAGGAATTGCGGGGGCGCAGGATTACTGCGTGATATTTAAAAACGGGGAGATATATAAAAAGGTCTCGGCAGATATTGCCGAACAAGAGTTTTTCAAGGAGATTAATCTTTTAATAAATGACTGACAACTACTTAAATGAAATTCATAAACTTGAAAATCTTAAAAATGCCATAATAGGTTCAATGGTTTTAGACCGCGGTAAAAATTGTGTAACCGTGAAATTGTTTACAGACAAAGCGTTCACCGAGGAAGAACGGGAACTGGCGGTTTCAATTACAAGGAATTACATACCCGAATACTTTGACTGCAACTTAATTATTTCAAAGCTTACCCCTGACGAAGAAATGGTCAGAAACAAAATAATTGAGGCAATCAGGGAAAATTTTAAAACATTATTCGTAACATTGCAGGGTTCTGATATTTCGGTACAAAAAACGGAAGAAGGTTTTAATTATACGATTTGCATAATGTCAGCACTTTCACCGAACGGCGTTTGCGAAAGTGTAACTGAATATCTGAAAAAGAGTTTTTGCGGCGAATTCTACGGCAAATGCGTAAGCAGTGAAAGAGGTGCAGACGAATTAGAGGTTGAGGAAGAGCACGAGAATATCGAATTTGAAGTTCCCATACGCAGTTTTACGATACGTGATTTTAAAATTCTTGAAGGTACTGAAAAACAGACTCAAGCCGTATATCTGAGCGATTTGAATTTTGAAAGCGAAAAGATTGTTGTCTGCGGCGTGATAGAGGATATTCAGGAACGTAATTATACAAATAGCAGGAATCAGGAAAAGTCGTATTACAGCATTACTTTAAACGATAATACGGCAACAATGCGCTTAACATATTTCACGAGGCAGAAGAGCATTGAGAAAATACGTGCGCTTAAAGTCGGCGACAGTATTGTATGCACAGGAAAGTCAGAACTTTATAAAGGCTTTTTAAGATTTACGGCAAACTATATCGATTACGGTTATATGCCCGAAAATTTTGTTCCCGAAAGGAGAACATCAAAGCCGGTTCCGGATTATTACTCTATAATTAAGCCTCGGCCGTTTACGGATATTTCCCAGGCGGATATGTTTTCGGATAATACCGTTCCGCAGTGTCTTAAAGGAAAAACGTTCGTCGTTTTCGATTTGGAAACAACTGGTCTAAACTCTTCACCTTCGTCGGGCAATATGGACAGGATTATAGAGATCGGCGCTTATAAAGTTGTTGACGGAGCAATATCAGAGTCTTTTACTACGTTTATCAACCCTCAGAAAAAGCTATCGGAAGAGATTATTAATCTTACCGGTATAACCGAAGAAATGGTATCGGATGCGCCTGCATACGAAAAAGTTATGCCCGACTTTTTTAAATTCTGTTCAGGCTCGATACTTGTCGGACACAATATCGCCAACTTTGACTTTAAGTTTGTCGACTATTATTGCGCTAGTCTCGGCTATATGTTTGAAAGAAAAATTATCGATACTTTGCCGCTGGCACAGGAGCTATTGTTTTTATCTAACTATAAGCTCAATACGATTGCGGATAAATTCGGAATAACGTTCAATCATCACAGAGCGATAGACGACGCGTATGTTACGGCAAAAATATTTATTGAGCTTATAAAAATTAAAAAATCTTTACCAAAATTACAATAAAGCTTGCTTTTTCAAATTTTATATGGTAAAATATACTCAACCTTAATCGAAATTAAGATTGAGTGCCTGTCAAGGCACTCAATACTTATATTAGGACTTAAATAAAGCTTATGCAAATTAAACCTATTGAAGATATACGCGCTTTTTTGGAAGACTTCGCTAACCCTATGAATATAGAAATAGTGGACGTAGAGTTCGATAAAAAGAATAATGCGCTTACTGTCTATATCGAAACCGAACAGGGCGTCGACCTTGATACATGCGAAAAATTTCATAACGCTATTTTTGACCCAATTGACGTTTTTGACCCGACTTACGGCGAGGCGTATACTCTGAACGTTTCAAGTCCGGGGCTTGACAGGCCGTTTAAGACTAAGCGCGATTTTGAGCGGAATCTCAATAAGGAAGTTGAAATAAAACTCTACGCTCCGCTAAAAGGCGTAAAGTATCTCGAAGGCGTGCTTTTGGACTACGACGGAAATACCGTTACCGTAGGTATGGCTAAAGAAGATATAAAGATAAGCTTAAATAAAATAGCTAAAATAAATAAAGCAATTAAATTCGACTGAAACGAATTACAATATACCATCAATCGAAGATAGGAGAAATAAAATGACCAATAAAGATTTTTTTGCGGCTCTTGCCGATTTGGAAAAGGAAAAGGGTATACCTCAGCAGGTATTTCTTGACGCGCTTGTAAATGCGCTCGTTTCTGCATGCAAGAAACAGTATACAGGCACTGTC
Source organism: Clostridia bacterium (assembly GCA_029061155.1). Lineage (GTDB taxonomy): Bacteria > Bacillota > Clostridia > Christensenellales > Borkfalkiaceae > Coproplasma. The sequence goes on along the minus strand of JAIDSQ010000144.1, from coordinate 1,552 downwards.
GGCACTGTCGAAATCAAGACTAATCCCGAGAAAGGCACAATTGACTTTTTTACGGTAAAGACTGTAGTTGAAGAGGTAGTAGACAGGGAAAACGAAATTGCTCTTGAGGACGCGCAGAAAATCAAAAAGAGCTATAAGCTTGGCGATAAGGTTACCGAAAAATTTGTTCCCAAAGATTTTTCGAGAATTGCAGCCCAGACCGCAAAGCAAGTAATTTTGCAAAAGCTGCACGAAACAGAAAGAGAGGCGGCAGTCAGCGAATTTTCTGATAAGGAAGGCGAACTGCTTGTCGGCGTTGTTCGTAAAATAGACGCACGAAACGTATATATCGAACTTGGTAAAGGTCAGGTAGAAGGCGTTATGTTGCCAACCGATCAGGTTCCTGGTGAAAAATATCTTGTAAACGATAAGATAAAAGTTTTCGTTAAGCGCGTTAAAAACGGTTACCATGGCGCTCAGGTTATGGTCAGCCGTACTTCCCCCGGTTTAGTCAGAAAACTGTTTGAAGAGGAAGTGCCCGAAATTAAACAAGGCACTGTTATTATCAAAGAAATAAGCCGTGAGGCAGGCGCAAGAACAAAGATTGCAATCTATTCGGAAGATCCCAGAGTTGACGCTATCGGTGCATGTGTAGGCAACAAAGGCGCAAGGGTTAACGCAATTGTGCAGGAGCTTAAGGGCGAAAAGATAGATATAATCCCTTGGTCTGAAAATCCGCTTGAATTTATTGCGAAGGCGTTGTCACCCGCTAAGGTTATTTCTGTAACCCAGCTTGACGAAGAGAAAACGGCAATGGCTGTTGTGCCCGACGATAAGCTTTCACTTGCAATAGGTAAAGACGGACAAAATGCCCGACTTGCAGTTAGGCTTACCGGTTGGAAAATTGACGTCAAATGCGAATCCGCAGCAAAGAAACTCGGTTTGAATTCGCATAAAGACGAAGAAAACGGAGAGATAGACGAGTAAGTAATGCCCAGCAAAAAAATACCTTTAAGAATGTGTATAGCGTGTCGGGAGTTAAAGGAAAAGAAAGAAATGCTACGCGTGGTGAAAAACGGAGAAGGAAAGATATTTATTGACTTTTCCTCTAAGGCATCGGGGCGTGGAGCTTATATTTGCGATAATCCCGACTGTATAAAGAAGTTGACTAAGTATAAGCTTTTGAACAAAGTTTTTTCATGCGCAGTTGAACAGGACGTGTACGCAAAGATCGAGGAGGAGTACTTTGGAGCAAAGTAAAGTACGTTCCTATATAGGTTTTTGTCTCAGAGCAAGAAAAATTACTCTCGGTTCAAGTGCAATCGGTACTTTAAACGGCGGGGTTTATCTGTTAATCCTTGACTGTAAAGCAAAGAAAAACTCTTTAAGATATGCACTTAAATATAAAAACAGATTTTCATGTCCGCTTGTTATCTGTAACGACGATTTTGAAGATATCGTAAAAAAGCCCCTTTGCAGGCTTGTTGCGATACGTGATAAAAATCTTGCCGATGCGATATTAAAAAGCGGCGACAAATGTTATGAATTGTATACCGAAGGCGGTGAATAATAT
>JAIDSQ010000143.1 GCA_029061155.1 Clostridia bacterium | reverse complement strand
CGCAAATAAACGGTTTAAGGATAACAGGTGAAGCTGCTCTCGAAGTGGCTCAAACGCGCCCTCTATCGAAAGAGGATATAGAAAAGTGTTTTAATAAGGTAGATACTTTTCCGTTCTTGCCTGAATTAGATATACACACTGACGGAGTGTTTATTGCGCAGTCGGCGCTTAACGCTTTCAGAAGGCAAGTGTATTCAACTTATTACGAAAAAATTTCGGCGTGTGAGCGGTCTGCTAAGGCTCAATTTACATTCCCTGTGGTTGAAAAAGCTTACAACGGCAAAACGGCGGTAATCTCTTCACGACTTGACAGCATGAAAGCCGACATCGGAATATTGAAACCCGACGACTATACAAAAGACCTTTCGATTTTGATAGGTAATTTCAAGGGCGAAAAATATTTGTTCGTTCCTCCTTATCTTAAAGGCGAAGAACTAAACCTGATAGAAAAAGTGGTAACGTATTTCGACGGAATTTACTGCGATAATTATTTCGCATTAGAACTTTCCGAAAAGCTCAAAAAACCGCTGTTTGCGGGGTGTGGATTTAATATAACAAATTCAATCGCGCTTTCAAAATGCAATGCAAAATATATATGCGTTTCCAAAGAGCTTACGTTTTCGGAAGTTTCTTCACTCGCTGCACAGAACGTATTTTGCCTTGCAGGCGGCAATATAAAGGTAATGGACTTAATCTACTGTCCTTTTGAAAAGAAGTGTAAAACCTGCGATATGCGCAGAGAGTACACTCTTTGTGACGAGGCGGGCAGAAAGTTCACTTTGCACAGATATAAAACGTCGGAGTGCAGGTTTGAAGTATTCAATTGTGCAGACCTTGTTTCCGACAATTGTCCTGCGGGTATTTTAATGGATAAAACATTATCACAACCAAACAAACTTTACACTCGCGGTCACACAGTAACTGGTATATTTTGATGGATAAAAAAAATCTTGAACGACTTGAACTTGATAAAATTCTGCAAACGGTCAGCGGATATGCCGTAACCGACGGCGGTAAAAGCTTAATTTTGCAAAGCGTTCCTTTAACGGACACGGAGGAGGTGCGCAGTCTTCTTGCGTGTACAAAGGAGTGCGACAAGCTTTTGTATAAACACGGCGTCGGCAGGATAGAATATTTCGGCAATATTGAAGGCATGTTGAAACGTGCGGAAAAGGGTTCGGTGCTTTCATGCGAAGAACTGCTTGAATCGTGTGCGCTCCTTCGTTCGGCAAGGACGGCGTTTGAAGATATTGAAAAAATATCCGACGAAGAAATAGTAATCATGCGAGATAAAGCCAACAAGCTGTACTTTGACAGAATACTTGAAGAAGATATAACGCAGAAGATAATTTCACGCGAGGACGTAAGCGACTATGCAAGTGAAAGGTTGTTTAAAATCAGAAGTGCAATAAAAAACCTGAACGAGCGTATACGCGCAAAACTTTCCGAATATCTCACAAAGGATGCGCAGTATCTGCAGGACGGGATTGTTACTATCCGAAACGACAGATTTGTAATTCCGGTCAAAGCAGAATATAAGAATAAAATCAAAGGTCTTGTACACGACCGTTCGCAGACGGGCGCAACCTTTTTTATAGAGCCCGACTACGTTCTCGAACTCAACAACGAATTAACTGCTTTGACTATAGACGAACGCGACGAGGTGGAGGCAATTTTGCGTTCGCTTTCTTCGCGCCTCGGCAATCTTACTCCAAAGCTTATAGCGGATATGGTCGTTTTATACGATATGGACGGTTGCTACGCCCGCGCCGAGTATTCGTACGTAAATAAATGTTCATGCCCCAAAGTAAACGGCAGAGGCTATATAAACATCATTAAGGGCAGGCACCCTTTAATTGATAAAAATAAAATTGTTCCCGTTTCAATTGAAATTGGTTCAGATTATGACTTTTTACTTCTGAGCGGCGCAAATACCGGAGGAAAAACAGTAACACTAAAAATGTGCGGTCTGTTTTGCTTGATGTCTGCTTGCGGTCTGTTCATACCATGCGCTGAAGGCAGCAGTGTTTCGGTGTTGGAAAACGTTTTCTGCGACGTCGGCGACAGCCAGAGTATAGAGGAAAGCCTATCCACTTTTTCCTCGCACCTTTTAAACGTAATAGATATTTGTAATCGCGCAAACACTAAAAGCCTTGTGCTTATTGACGAACTCGGCGGTGGCACCAACCCCGATGAGGGGCAGGCGCTTGCAAAAGCTGTGGTAAAACACTTACTTTCAAAGGGCTGTAAAGGTATCGTGACTACGCATTTTACGCCCCTTAAAGAGTTTGCTTACGAGCTTGACAGAATAGAAAACGCCAGTATGGAATTCGATTCCGATACTTTAAAACCTTTATATAGCATTAAAATAGGACTTCCTGGCGCAAGCAACGCGCTTGCCATTTCCAGAAGGTTGGGGCTTGACGAAAGTATTTTAAACGACGCGGTAAGTTTTCTTTCCGAGGGAGCGCGCAGTTTTGAAAATGTTATCCAGCGTGCCGAAGAGAGCAGGATAGAGGCGGAAGAAAAGCTTGCAAAGGTTACACTTCTTGAAACGGAGTGGAAAGAAAAACTTAAAAAAGTAAACGCGCAGATAGAAGAGTTAAATAAAGAAAAAGAAAAAATTTCCCGTTCCGCCCGCAGTGAAAGCCGTAGAATTATAGCCGAGCGCACCGAACGTGCCGAAGAAATTCTTTCAAGCATAGAGCAGATTTTCAAGGTTGAAGAAATAACCCAGTCCGACCTCATTAAAGCCCGCACGCTGAAACATAAGCTCGAAGATATTTCTTTTGACGAGGAAACACCAAAAAAGGCGGTTTCGGAATATATTCAGGCAACGCGTGACAATCTGAAAACGGGGCTTACAGTCTTTGTTAAAAAAATGCAGAGCAGGGGGCAGGTCACTTCTTATTCAC
>JAIDSQ010000142.1 GCA_029061155.1 Clostridia bacterium | reverse complement strand
GGTTATTGTCAATGGGTTTGGCAATAGCCTTTATTTTTTGTCTGATTTTTGCTCGCCTGTTCTATGTGCAGTTGGTTTGGGGTAAGGAGCTTACATATAAAGCTACAGATCAGTGGAACAGAGAAATTCCCGTAATCGCAGGCAGAGGGATTATTACCGATAGAAACGGTGAAGTACTTGCGGGAAATAAGACGACTTACAGCGTGTTTCTTCGACCGAATGCAGTCGTAGAGGCTGAATATACATCTACGGTTCTCAGCGGATTATTTTCAGTTAATCCAAATACGCTGCTTGAAAAAATAAACGGCGGAAAGGTTTCTGAAATAACGGTCGCAAGGCAAGTGACTAAAGCAAGTATTGAAAAACTTGTTTCTTATGATTTGGCAGGCGTATATTACGCGCGTGATAATACACGGCAGTATGCCTACAATGACGCGCTTTGCCAGGTTTTAGGATTTACCGCCAATGACGGAACGGGTTTATCAGGTATAGAAAAATACTATGAAAATATTCTTAGCGGTGAAAACGGCGAGATAAGTTATACAACGGACATAGTAGGTATAGAAACTGAAAAATCGGTTGTAGTTTACAGTCAGGCAAAAGACGGTGAGGAAATAAGACTTACGATAGATATCGATATTCAGCTTGCCGCCGAGGAGGCTGCCCGCCGTGCCTACGTATCAAGTGAGGCAAAGTCTGTTTCGTGTATTGTAATGGATCCGCAAAATTTTGATATTCTTGCTATGGTCAATTGTCCCTCGTACGACTTAAACAATATTCCGCGTGACGATACTTCAACATTAAATTCGCTTTCACGAAATAGCATTGTTTGCGATATATATGAGCCCGGTTCGACATTTAAAGTAATTACTGCCGCGGCAAATATCGAAGAGTATTTGCGTGGCAACAGTAATGCATTTTCTAACTCGTATATTTTCAACGGCAGCCGAACAAGAATGGTGGACGGAACAAAAATAAAATGCTGGTCAGATCATTCAAACGGCAAACATTCCAATCAGACTCTTGCCGAAGCGCTGAATAACAGTTGTAACCCGTGCTTTACAGATATTGCCCTTGCTCTTGGAACAGATACTTTTTATGATTATCTGAACGCATTCGGCTTCGGAAATGTAACGGGATTAGACTTCGGCGGTGAGGCGCTCGGTATGTTATTACCTCAGTCGCTTGTAAGAAATTGCGACCTTGCAAGAATAGGTTTTGGACAGACTGTCGCCGTGACTGGCGTTCAACTTGCGTGTGCGGTTGCCGCGGCTGTCAACGGCGGTAATTATTACACTCCTCATTTATTGAAGTCGGTTGTAACGGGAGACGGCAAAGTGCAAAATGTTGAACCCGTGCTAAAATATAATCCGGTCAGCAGTCAGGCGTCGGCTGTCCTCAGTTCTATGCTTGAAGGAGTTGTGACGGAAGGCAGCGGTAAAAAAGCATATATCGAAGGTTATAAGGTGGGAGGCAAAACTGGAACTGCGCAAAAGTACGAAGACGGACACATAGCGTCAGGCAAATACGTATCGTCATTTGTCGGTTTCTTTCCGTCCGATAAACCGCAGTATCTTGCGCTTATAATAGTTGATGAACCGCAGGGCACGTACTACGGCAGTGCCGTAGCTGCGCCCGTTGCCAAAGAAATATTTGAGGATATAATGAGTATCAAAAATATACAACCTTACGTTTAGGGGGAAAATATGAAATTAAACGAACTTTTGAAATACATAGATTATGAAGAATTATTTGGCAACAGCGAAATAACAATCTCGGGATTGTGTGCCGACAGTCAGAAAGCAAGAAAAGGTGATTTGTTTTTCTGCTATAAAGGTAAAGACAATGATTCGCACGATTTCGCTAAACAGGCAGTTGAAGGCGGGGCAGTTGCCATAATGTGCGAAAGAAAACTTGACGTTTCCGTTCCGCAGGTTATTGTTAAGGACGGAAGAAAAGTTATAGCCCAGACTGCGCGGGCATTTTACGGTTTTGCCGATAAAAATTTAAAGATTGTCGGTATTACCGGTACAAACGGCAAAACGACAACTACTTATATGTTGGATAGTATTTTCAAATGCGCAGGTAAAAAATGCGGAGTAATAGGCACTTTGGGAATAGGTTACGCCGACAAATTTGTTTCACCCGAGCTGACAACTCCCGATCCGATTTTTCTTCATTCTATATTATCCGATATGTCGCTGTGCGGTGTGGAATACGTGTTTATGGAAGTTTCCGCGCATGCTCTTTACTATAATAAAATTGAAGGTCTTCATTTTGATGTTGGGATATTTACGAACTGCACACAGGATCATCTTGATTTTTTCGGCAATATGAGCGATTATGCCGATTGCAAAAAAAAGCTGTTTGAAAACGGCAGATGCCGTTATGCCGTTATAAATTCTGATGACAAGCTTGGCAGACAGCTTGTCAGTGAGATTAACGGAGCGGTAAGCTACGGGCTTAACGACCCTGCTGACGTCTTTGCGGTGGATATAAACGAAAACATTAACGGAACGTCTTTTGTCATTAATTTATTCGATGACCTGTATGAAATGAAACTCAATATTCCGGCAAGGCACAATGTTTACAATGCTATGGGTGCGTCGGCTTGCGCAAAACTGCTTGGTATCGAAACCGAAGATATAGCGAAGGGCTTGAGTCAACTTGATAAAGTTACAGGCAGGCTTGAACGCGTTGCTCGGTATAACGGTGCTGATATTTTCGTTGATTTTGCGCATACGCCCGACGGGCTTGAAAAATCGTTACAGTCACTAAAAAAACTTTGTGAAGGCAATTTGTACTGTCTGTTCGGCTGCGGAGGCAACCGAGATAAAACTAAGCGTCCGCTGATGGGAAAAATAGCCTCTAAATATTCTGACTTTTGCATAATAACTTCCGACAATCCTAGATATGAAGATCCGTACGATATAATTTCTCAAATAGAACAAGGCGTAAAGGGTTCAGGTAAAAAATATGTTACGGTAACCGAGCGCGAAACGGCAACGGAGTACGCCATTAATTTACTGGAAAAAGGCGATATCCTGCTTGTTGCGGGTAAGGGTGGAGAATATTATCAGGAAATTATGGGAATAAAACACAGCTATAACGATAACGAAATCATTAAAAAAATTATCGGTTGACATAGTAATGAAATTATATCTAATTGGCATTTTAAGCGCTTTTTTATTATCTTTTATATTGCTGCTGATAATACTGCCTCTACTTAAACGTCTTAAAGCGGGGCAGTATATTCTCGGTTATGTAAAGGAACACAAAAATAAAAGCGGTACGCCAACAATGGGCGGACTCGCATTTATAACAGCGATTATTGCGGTGAGCTTATGCGTTTTGGGCGTAGGTGACGGCAGGATAAATCTTACGCTTGCAATCACGGGCGGTTATACTTTTGTCGGATTTTTGGATGACTATCTTAAAATTTCGCATAAAGAAAACGAGGGGTTAAAACCTTATCAGAAGATTATCTTCCAAGTGGCAATTTCAGCGGTAGCCGCAGCATATTGTTATGTCAATAAGCTTACTACACTGCATATTCCGTTCTTTAAAAGTGTGTCTGTGGACATCGGCTGGGGGATTATTCCTCTTGTGATATTTATTTTTATTGCAACTGTAAACTGCGTTAATTTAACCGACGGGCTTGACGGACTTGCCGGCGGGACAAGCACGGCATATCTTTTTGTCTTTGCCGTTATGCTTGCAATGAGGGGTGACGCATTTGCGGAAATATGCTTTATAGCAGTCGGCGCAATATGCGCATTTCTCGTATTAAACGTTAATAAAGCGTCGATTTTTATGGGGGATACAGGTTCGCTTGCGTTGGGCGGACTGATTTCTTGCGTTTCGATATTTTCAGGCAACTCTCTGTATATACCCGTTTTGGGAATAATGTTTGTAATTTCCGGAATATCTGTGATAGTGCAGGTAATATACTATAAACGGACAAGGCGCAGAGTATTTTTAATGGCTCCTATACACCATCATTTCCAGATGAAGGGGTATAGCGAATGTAAAATTACTTATGCCTACGTAACAATAACTGCCCTTGTCGGAATAATATGTCTGTTATTTATGTGAGGGATAATGTATTTCGGAAATCAAAAGTTTATGGTTGCAGGACTGTCAAAATCGGGAGAAAGCTGTGCGCGCTTTCTTTTAGAACGCGGTGCGGAAGTATATGTTTATGACGATGTTGAAAGTGATAATATCATTGCTGTTTCAAAAGAACTTGAAAAGCTTGGCGCGCATATTGTTACCGCCGATAAGTACATAGACGCAACGCTTATATGCGATATTCTTGTATTGAGTCCCGGTATCCCCATAGACAACCCATTGCCTGTGGCATTCAGAAAGCAGGGTAAAGCCATAATAGGCGAGGAGGAGCTCGGTGCGCTGTTTTTAAGGGCGACGGCTGTTGCGGTTACGGGAACTAACGGTAAAACCACGACGGTTTCTATGCTGAACAGCATATTCAACGCCTGCGGAATTAAAAGTTCTGCCTGCGGAAATATAGGCAATCCGCTTGTTTCCGAAGTTGACAATCTCAGTTATAATGATTGCGCGGTAATTGAAATTTCGTCATTTCAGCTTGAAACTTTGTCAAGCTTAAGACCGCATGTAGCCGTAATTACAAACGTTACCGAAGATCATTTGAACCGCCATTATAATATGGAGAATTACATATTTTTAAAGGCGAAAATTCTGCGCAATCTGCGTGAAAGCGAATTTGCAGTCTTAAATTACGACGACGATATCGTAAGAGATTTTTCTCGGTCAACTAAAGGCAATACGGTTTTCTTCTCAATGAACGAGCGTATGGACGGCGCGTATTATGAAAACGGCAGTATATTCTTTAACGGCGAAAGGTATTTAGACGTTAAAGATATGGTTTTAAGTGGCAGGCACAATATCTATAATGCACTCGCTTGCGTTGCCGTTGCGCATATTATGGGACTTGATAAAGAAAAAACCGCGTCGGCAATTTGTTCCTTTAAAGGTATCAGTCACCGCATAGAAATTGTTAAAAAGGTAGACGGTGTTACTTACATAGACGACAGCAAAGGCACGAATGTGGATGCAACGGTAAAAGCTGTTCAGACAATGAATTTGCCTACAATACTTTTATTGGGCGGTAAAGATAAAGGATATGACTATCATCCGTTATTTACCGCCATTAAAGATAGTAAAGTAGTGCATGCAATACTGTACGGTGAGAACAGGTTCAAACTTTTAAACGCGGCAATCAAGGCGGGATTTGTAAGTTTTTCGTTGTGCGCTGAATTTGAAACGGCAGTTCATCTCGCAAAGTTCGTGTCAAAGCCCGGTCAATGTGTACTTTTAAGTCCCGCAAGCTCAAGTTTTGACAATTTTGCTAATTATGAAGAGCGAGGCGACGCCTTTAAAAAACTTGTGGAAGGATTTGATGAAGACGTTGAAGAATAAGAAAAAAGCGGGAGATATCCCGCTTTTAATATGTGTTTTTCTTATGGCATGCTTTGGTTGCCTTATGATTTATTCCGCAAGCTCGTACGCTGCGGAAGTCCAGTACGGTGACAGTCTGTATTTTGTAAAAAAGCAGATAATTGGCGTGGTTTTAGGAACGGGCGCAATGGTGGGAACTTGCTTTTTACCTTATAAAAAATTAATTAAGTTAAAATATCCTGCAATTATTGTCGCGATGATATTGCTTGCGCTTGTCTTTGTTCCCGGTATAGGCATAACTAATTACGGTGCGACCAGATGGATAGGTTTCAGTTCGTTTACTATTCAGCCCTCCGAAATTGCTAAGTACGCATATGCGCTGTTTGTTAGTGCTTATTTTGCAAAAAATCCTGAAAAGGTTAAAACTGTAATCGGGGTATTGCCCGTCCTTGGCGTGGGAATAGGACTTTGCTTGCTTATAATTATTGAGCCGAATATGTCCATAACAATGTGTGTCGGGCTATTGATGCTCGGGTTGATTTTTTTAAGCGGAACAAATTTAAAAACTTTTCTTATAATTTTGGTTCCGTTTGTCGTTGCTATACCGGTGCTTATTATTTTAGAACCGTACAGACTACAGCGCCTTAGTGCGTTTATTGACCCTTGGGCATCGCCCAAAGATGAAGGTTATCAGTTAATTCAGTCGCTGTATGCGCTCGGTAACGGCGGGTTGTTCGGTACGGGAATTTTTAATTCAACGCAAAAGTATAGATTTCTTCCGTTTGCCGAAAGTGATTTCATTTTATCCATAATGGGTGAAGAACTCGGATTTATAGGACTTGCAATATTCTTTTTCTTTTGCGGTTTTATTATTTTCAGAGGTTTTAAAATTGCCAAAAAGTGCGGGGACAGGTTCGGATATCTGCTTGCGGCGGGTTTTACGCTTGTTTACGGAATACAAGTTGCGGTTAACGCGCTTGTCGTAAGCGGAACTATTCCTCCGACAGGACTGCCTTTGCCGCTAATCAGCAGTGGTAATACCGCGCTTATAATAACTATGGCTTCAATGGGGGTGCTGTACAACATTTCCCGTGACGATTAACATTGAGGGCTCCGTTTTCCATATAATGAAGTATATTTACATAGGGTAACCGTATTATTTTACCGTAGAAACGGGTAATAAGTTACTCTTATTCGGAGTTATAATATGGAAAAATACATAATAAACGGAGGAAACAAGCTATACGGAAGTGTTAAAATTCAGACGGCAAAAAATTCTGTACTTCCTATACTTGCCGCAACGGTTTTAACCGACGGGAAAGTTACAATCAGAAATATTCCGCAAATATCCGACGTCAAGAATATGGTTAAAATTCTTACCTGCCTTGGGTGTAAAGCGGTATATGAGGAGAATAATTTAATCATCGACAGTTCGGCGGCGGACTGCTTCGAGATACCAAGCGCGCTTGCACACGAGCTGCGCTCTTCGGTTTTTTTGCTGGGTTCGGTAATATCGCGTTTTCATTCCGCAAAAATAGCTTACCCCGGCGGGTGTGATATAGGGTTGCGACCTGTGGATTTACATCTTGCGGGACTTAAGCGCTTGGGTGTTGAAATTACCGAAAAAAACGGTTATATACTCTGCAAGTGCGATAAACTGCATGGAAACGAAATAATGCTTGACTGCCCCAGTGTGGGCGCAACTGAAAATATTATGCTTGCAGCGGTTAAGGCTGAAGGAATTACAATAATAGGCAACGCCGCGCGCGAACCGGAAATTGAGGATTTGCAGAACTTTCTAAATAAAATAGGCGCAAAGATTTCAGGCGCAGGCAGCGGTACGATAAAAATAGAAGGCGTTAAAAAATTATGCGGCTGTGATTATTTGCCAATTCCCGACAGGATAGAGGCGGGGACTTTTCTGATAGCCGGCGCTATGTGTGAGGGCGAAATTACTTTAGAAGGAACAAAACCCGAAAATATCATTTCTTTAATACATAAACTTAAAGAAAATGGTTGCAAAATACATATAAATTATGATT
>JAIDSQ010000141.1 GCA_029061155.1 Clostridia bacterium | reverse complement strand
ACACTTATATCTACGGCGCAATAGCAATTGCCTCGGCAATGGTGTTCCAGTTCATATACTTTGCAGTGCGCTATAAACTTACGATGGCGTTTGCGGCTTTACTTGCCGACGTTCACAACCTCGCAATTTTTGTTTCCCTTGCGGCAATAACCCGCGTTCCCGTCGGCTCTTCCGTAGCGGTATTCGCAATATTAACCGTACTCATCACAATGATCGGCTGCGGACATTTCTTCGATAAATTCCGCAAGAGCTTAAAGGAAGAAAGCTTTGCAAAGCTCGATACGTTTGAACAGGTGGACGGCACCGTAGTTCAAAGCCTTTCGGGCATATGCATTCCCGCAGTATTCACGGCAGTTTTCGCCGCGGTAGTGCTTGTACTTCTTTCCATCAGCGCGCTTTCCGTATCATTGGTTATAACGCCCGTAGCGCTTGCGCTCATCAGTGCTGTTTCATCCGTGTACGGCATGGCGTTCTTCACCCCCGCGGTCTATTCGCGTTTCAAACAAATAGGCGACAGCTTTAAAGCAAACAAAGTAAAAGCAAAAGCCGCTAAAAAATCTTAAAACAACAAAATAAGGGGGCGGGGTTAATAAACCCGCCTCTTGTTATTTTTACAGTCACTTCCTCTAAACTTCGCATAACGGCGTTGAACTTGCGGGAATGCATTGTGAAAATAATTTGTCGATAGATAAATTATTTTCTACAAAGCGTCGGGCAAAAGCCCTCGCGCGGATTACATACCTTAAGTATATGCGCCCTCGCGTTGTCCTTTGCACAATATTATTTAATCTTTAAATTAAGGTGTGCAAACCGTCGCTACGCTCGGGCGTTCGCCTTGTTCTGCTCGTTTATAGTAACCGACAAAAATCTTTATTATATATTTAGAGTCAAATGAAAAAAATTGCGCCCGAATACACATTTTCGGAAGAACAATTAAATACCGTAAAGCAGCTTGCAAAGCAGTGCGGACTTTTGGAGGACACGGTAAAAATCCTCTACGGCAGGGGCGTCGATACCGCCGAAAAGATAGAAAAGTTCATTCACCCTTCGCGTGCAAACTTCATTTCGCCCTTCAAAATGAGCGGTATGGACAAGGCGGTTGAACTCATCACCCGCGCCCGCGACGAGGAGTGGGCTGTCGTCGTTTACGGCGACTACGACGCCGACGGCGTGTGCGCGTCAACCATAATGAGCAGCGCGCTTAAAGATTTCGGTATACAGCCGTACGTCTATATCCCCGAACGCCGTGAAGGCTACGGCTTGAACAAAAAAGCCATTGACGACATTTTCGAGGAGTGTTTTCCCCAACTGTTCATTACCGTCGACTGTGGAATTTCATGCGCGGAAGAAGTGGAGTATATAAAGGAGCAGGGCGCGGAAGTAATAGTTACCGACCACCACGAACTGCCCGATAAAATTCCCGACTGCATATGCGTTAACCCCAAGTTCAGCGACGACTACATCTACGATAACCTTTGCGGCGCGGGCGTTGCGCTTAAGGTGGGCATTGCGCTCAACGGCGAAGACGCCTATAAATATCTCGACTTCGCGGCTATAGCAACCGTCGCGGACAGCGTTCCTTTGACGGGCGAAAACAGAGATATCGTCTTTGAAGGTCTTAAACTTATAAACAACAATCCCCGCAAGTGCTACTCGCATTTTTTATCCAAGTCCGACAGCGTAACCTCGCAGACGATTGCCTTCGGAATTGCGCCCAAGATAAACGCGGCGGGCAGAATGGGCAGCGCGCGCTCGGCATTGCAGCTGTTTACCGAAAGCGACGAAAACGTAATTTTCGATTTAGCGTCGTCGCTTATGGCGTTTAATATCGAGCGTCAGAAATACTGCGACGAACTGTACAACAGCGCAAAGAGCAAGCTTAAGGAACGCGGCGCATACGGCAAAGTAATAATGCTGTGGGACGAAAGCTGGAACACGGGCTTTGTCGGCATAGTCGCGGCGCGCCTCGCAGACGAATTCAACCGCCCCGTGCTTTTATTCGTGCGCAACGGCGACGTTTTAAAAGGTTCGGCGCGTTCGGTGGAAAACGTCAATATTTTCGAGGCGTTGAAGGCGTGCGAAAAGTACATTCAGGAATTCGGCGGACACTCGCAGGCGGCGGGCGTAAATATAAACACCTACGACTTTGAAAACCTTGAAAACGCGCTGAATGAGTACCTTTCCGCGCACTATTCCCCCGAGGATTTCGAGCCTACTCTGTATATATCAGGCGCGCTGACCGCACCGTACTCGCTACGGTTCGCCAAAGAGCTTGAAATGCTCGAACCCTTCGGCGTGGGCAACCGCCGTCCTATGTTCGAGGTTGAGGAAGGCGCTTTGGAAGTCAAGCCCGTAAAACCGCTTTCTCCCCATATAAACTTAAAGAGCGGAAAGATAGAACTTTTATATTTCAGCGGTGCAAAACACACGCTGCTTATGGAAAGCTCCGCGCCCAAACGCTACGTCTTTGAATACAACATATCCACATACCGCGGCAAACAGTCCGTCAAGGGCTACGTGCGCGACATAGTGTATTCCCGCACGGCGGGCAAATACTGCGAAGAGGAAATTGCCGTAAACAATATCTTCACACTTTCAGGCTCCCAAACCGAGGCGGAAGAAATATACCTGCCCCATACCGAAATAGACGACCTTGTGTCCGAGTGTACGGGTTACGGCACAATTTTTATCGCGGAGCAATATCAAACTCTTTCACACTATAAAAATCTTGAAAAATTGCCCGTCGAACTTTTCCGCCTGTCATCGGGCAACGTTGCGGACGCGGTGCTGTTATCCCCCAAAACCGACGTCGATTTAAGCGGATACAAACGCATAATATATCTCGACAGACCGGCGGGCGGGGTAAGGCTGCCTTCGCTCACAGGCAAAAACGTCATAATATGTGAAGATATAGATGGCAATAATTATTTAAAAGGTCTGCCGTGCGAAAGACAGCAGCTTTTAAATATTTTTTCCGCGGTGCTTGCAAATTGCGCAAATATGTCGGGCAACGACGGCTGCGAAATTTGTTTCGACAATAAAATCACAAGCCCCCGCAATCTCGCTTTCGCGCTTGAAGTGTTCAGACAACTGTCGCTCATCTCGTATGAGGACGGCAAAGTAAACGTTTTCAGAGGCGTGAAAAGCGAACTCACCAATTCGCAGCTTTATAACATAGTTTGTAAGGTAAACTTATGAGTACGGTCTTTGATAAAATTTACGAATATCCCGAAGAGGACAAAGAACTTCTTCTTTCCGCGTACCGTTATGCAGAGTTAATGCACGACGGTCAAAAGCGCGCCTCGGGCGAGCCCTACTTCACGCACCCCTGCGCCGTTGCGGAAATTCTTATCGACCTCGGTATGGATACACCTTCCATAGCCGCGGCTTTTCTGCACGACGTAATAGAGGATACAAAAGCCACCGCCGACGACATACGCGAAAAATTCGGCAGCGAAATACTCACTCTTGTGGACGGCGTTACCAAGCTCGATAAAATACGCTACGCCTCGCACGAGGAAGAAGACGCGGAAAACTTCCGTAAAATCTTCGTCGCAATGGCAAACGACGTGCGCGTAATCATCATCAAGCTTGCCGACAGACTTCACAATATGCGCTCTTTGAACTACCTTTCCAACGAGCGCCAGCAGCGCATTTCCAAGGAAACGCTTGAAATTTTTACCCCCCTTGCAGGAAGACTCGGCATTTCGCAGATTAAGTGCGAGCTTGAAGATCTGTGCTTAAAATACCTCGACCCCGAAGCGTACGAGTACCTTGTCACCAACATTCACCAGAAATTGGAAGAAAGGCGTGAATTTATCGACTTCGTCGTAAGACAGCTTAAAGAACTATTAAATGAAAGCGGAATAAAGGGCGACGTTTTCGGCAGACCCAAACACTTCTATTCCATATATAAGAAAATGAAAAATCAGGAAAAGTCGCTCGACCAGATTTACGACCTTTCCGCCGTACGCGTAATAGTCGCAAGCATTGACGAGTGTTACGAAGTGCTGGGCAAAATTCATAAAAAATGGAAACCCGTCCCCGGCAGAATTAAGGACTATATCGCAACTCCCAAGCGCAATATGTACCAGTCGCTGCACACGACGGTTGTAACCAACTTCGGTCAGTTTTTTGAAATTCAGATACGCACGCACGAAATGCACCACATGGCTGAGTTCGGTATCGCGGCGCACTGGCGCTACAAGGAGAAAAAGACCACCGAAACAGGCTTTGACGCCCGCCTTACGTGGATACGCGACGTAATGGACTGGCAGGGCAGTTTAAACGATTCCAAGGAATTTGTAGACAGCCTTAAAACCGACTTGTATTCGGGCGAACTTTTGGTATTTACCCCGCACGGCAAAGTAATTTCACTTCCGCTTGAGGCTACCCCCGTGGACTTTGCGTACGCAATTCACTCCGAGGTCGGCAACAAGTGTGTGGGCGCAAAGGTAAACGGCCGTATAGTCGCGCTCAACTCCACATTACAAACGGGCGACGTTGTCGAAATTCTTACTTCCGTTTCCACAAAAGGACCTTCGTGGGACTGGTTAAAGTTTGTAAAATCAGGTTCGGCACGCGCCAAAATACGCGCATTCTTCAAACGCGAAATGAAGGAAGAAAACGCCAAAACGGGTAAAGCTATGCTTGAGGCGGAGGCAAAGAGAAGGGGCTACAACCTTGCCGACATCTTGACGGAAGAATCCTTCAAAAAGCTTTCCAACAAGCTTGTGTTCTCGTCAGTAAACGAAATGATGGCGTCGGTAGGTTACGGCGCAGTCAGCGTCAATCAGGTAATTTTCAAACTGATTGACTACTATAAAAAGGGAATTCCCAAACCTCAGGAAATCTTATCGAACGATAAACTCAGAAATACCCCCGCAAGCACGGTCGTAATAAAGGGGATGGGCGGACTTTTGATTCGCTTTGCGCACTGCTGCAACCCCGTCCCCGGCGACGAAATCATAGGTTTTGTTTCGCGCGGAAGAGGAGTTATAGTCCACAGATGCGACTGCCCCAATGTCAAGGGCGAGGACCCCGCAAGACTTCAGCCCGCAAAATGGACGGGCGAAGGCGCGGACTTCATTGCGGGCATTAAGATACTTGCCGAGGATAAGGACGGACTTACCGCTTTTATCGTTGCCGAAATTTCCACTCTGCACATTTCCATGACGGCGATAAACGGCAGAGTAAACAAGGACGGTCAGGCGGAAATCGACCTCAAAATCAAGCTCAACAAACGCTCGGATATGGACTTGTTAATTAACCGTTTAAAGCGCGACAAACGCATTATAAACGTATACAGAACGACCAACTAAAATGAAAATAATTAAAGTACTTGCACAAAATTTCGGCTGTAATTCCTATGTGGTTACAGCCGATAATAAAAACGCGGTAGTAGTGGACTGCGCGGAAGAACGCCTTTTCGATATATGCGCCGAAAGAGGTTTAAAACCCTGCGCCGTACTATTGACGCACTGTCATTTCGACCACGTGGGCGGGTGCGGAAAATTCTTTAAAGAGGGCGTTCCTATATACTGCGGCGAACACGAAGAAGAGCTTATTTTCAGCGATGAAAATAAAAACATTTTCGGCGGCGTATATATCCCCGACTTTAAAATTCACAAGACTTTGAAAGACGGTGAAAGCATAACCCTTGCCGGCATAACCTTTAAAGTTTTGCACACCCCCGGTCATACCGCAGGTGGTGTGTGCTATATAGCCGAGGACAGTATCTTTTCGGGCGACACCCTCTTCAGAATGAGCATAGGCAGGTCTGATTTGCCAACGGGCGACTATAAAACGCTTATACAAAGCGTTAAAAAACTGTTTGCCCTCGACGGCAATTACAAAGTGTACTGCGGTCATGAAGGCGAAACCGAACTTGATTACGAACGCAAAAACAACCCCTATATAAATTAAATATGCTGAATACCAATTCTGAATATCTCCGCCCCGAAATAATGGACGTAATCCGCGCATTCAACGCGGACGAAGAAAATTTTACGCATTATTTTTCGTATTCGGGCGGAAAATTTTTCAACTGCATAGAATACAACGGCAACTTCTACGACTTTGAAAAAGAGTACGAAACAGAGGACGAAATTGTGTTCAAAAGAATGGCAAAACGCTATGCAAAATTAGCGTTTTACACCGTGCTGTCCGCACAAAAAGGCGAACTGCCGTGGGGCGCGCTTACAGGCATCAGACCCACAAAATTAGCCTATTCCGAACTCGCGCAAAACCGCGACTTTAAAAGTATGTTCAAAGAACTCGGCGTAAGCGAGGTAAAAACTTCACTCGTGGAAGAGGTTGTAAAAACGCAAAAACCCGTGTACGAAAACGCGGGCGGGCAGGACTTGTTCATAAGTATTCCCTTCTGCCCGACAAAGTGCGATTACTGCTCGTTCATAACCGCGCCAATATCTTCAACCAAACGCTACGTTGACGGCTATATCGACTGCCTCGTAAAGGAAATTCACTCCGTCAAGCCTCTTATACAAAAACTTAACAGCGTTTACATAGGCGGCGGCACGCCTTTCGTTCTGGACTTTAATCAGCTTAAACGCATATATACCGCGATAAAAGAGGAGTTCCCCGAAATCCCCGAATACACGGTGGAGGCAGGCAGACCCGACGTGTTTACAGAGGACAAGCTTAAACTATCCAAGGAATTCGGCGTGACAAGAATATGCGTCAATCCCCAGTCCTTCAACGACGAAACGCTTAAGGCGATAGGCAGGGCGCACACAGCCGAACAGACGATACTTGCTTACAAACAAGCCCAAAAGTACGGTTTCGATATCAATATAGACCTGATTGCGGGACTTGCCGAAGAAACAATTGCAGAGTTCGGAAAGTCGGTGGATACGGCAATTTCTTTAAACCCTGCTAACATAACCGTGCACACGCTTTCTTTAAAAGCGGGCGCAAAATTAAAGGAAAACGTTGCAAGGCTGAATATAAAGGGCATAAACGAAATGGTTTCGCTCTCGCGCACAAAGCTTACGGATGCGGGCTATTCGCCGTACTACCTGTACAGACAGAAGTATCAGGCGGGCGGGCTTGAAAACGTCGGCTGGTGCAAACAAGGCAAAGCCTGCGCTTACAATATAAACGTAATGGAAGAAATCTCGGACAACATAGCCGTGGGCGCAAACGCCATTTCCAAGCGCCTTTTCGGCGAAGAGAACAGAATAGAACGCTGCGCCTCTCCCAAAGATATTCCCACGTATATAAACAAGGTCGACAAAATAATAGAGGACAGAAACAAGCTGTTCCTTGAAGAGTAAATAATGGAAGGAAACTTTTACAGACTCAAAAACCCGCGTTCCGCGCGTGCGGAAGGGCACTATGCAAAGGTAAGTTTCATTTTTGTTTTCGCCGTCGTTTTCACGTCGGTATTTTTGGGTATGCTCGTCTACTCGCTCATAGCGCAACTTAATTTCAATATCGAAGGATATATAGGTGTAACGGTATTTGTAATCGTTTGCTCGGCATTTCTCGGTTTTGGAATTCACGATCAGTTAAAGAGCAGCAAACAAAATAAAGCCGAGCGCAAACTTTTAAATAACTGTCTTTGCACCGACGGAAAGATTGACAGATGTCAATGCACAACCATAGAGAGACGGCACGACGACAGAATAACGTATTACTATGAAGTTTTGGTTTACTATTCATTTTATGACGATAAAAATATTTTAAGGCGGTGTGAATTTAGCCACGTTTACAACTACAACCCCGAATTTTACGAAGACCAGTGGCTTATGATTGCCTTCAACGATACGGACAGCGCCATACTCGGCACGTTTTCTTTTGTCAAGGAGGACGAAGAAAAGTTCTTAAAAAACGAGGCTGAACGTTCCGCCGACGACTTTGACGAGCTTGATAACGAGCCGGTCGAAATAGATCCGACACGCAAAATTCAGTCGGCTGAATTTGAATACGGATGGTTCTGGGCGGCGTTTGGAGTATTCGTGCTTTTTGCCGGTTATATTATACCTATAAGCATTTTTGCTGTGCCGTCGTTTATTTCAGACATTACGGTACTCAACATATTTATTGTTTGTTTCTTTTATTTTCCTTGTCCTTTTGAAATAGCGCTGATTATATTTTTTATCGTGAAGTACGTAAAAAAGATCAAGGCGTTCAAAAGCATTTTACAAAACGAACCTAATTTCGTTTGGGGCAAAATATTCGCATCCGAAAAAACTTACAGAAGTCATGTAAGAAAAAAGGTGTTTTACTGCTATATAGACAAGGACGGCAACCGCCATACAAAATGCTTTACAGGCCCTGCCGTGCTTAAAGCGGTTCAGGGTTACTCCGTAGATGTTGCCATAATGTACGATGAATTCGGGAATTCGGTTCCGCTTTACAATTATAAATTCACAGACGAAGAGTAATTAAGAAAGATTTTTATAATTGCCTTTAAAACGTTTGCTATTTTTTTACAGTTGTGTTATTATATTTTCGTTACGGATACAAAGGGGTTCGAGCACTCTACGGCTTGCTTTGTTTCCCGCAAATATTTCCATAGGAGGATAAATTAAATGGAAAAGTCAGAGATTATTGCAAAATACGCTTTAAAGGAAGGCGACACAGGTTCACCCGAAGTTCAGATTGCGCTTTTAACCGAAAGAATCAATCACTTGAACGAGCATCTTAAAGAGCATATTCACGACAA
>JAIDSQ010000140.1 GCA_029061155.1 Clostridia bacterium | reverse complement strand
ATATCAGCCTCGGTCTCGTGGGCTCGGATATGTGTATAAGAGAAATATGTAATGCGGAATATTGAAATTGGCAAAATTTGATTTTACTGGTTTATTAATTACAGTTGGTGAGTAAATTTCGGCTATTTTAGAACTTTCGGGTTTGGCAATCGATTTGTTTTGCAGACAGTTATTACAAAGCCCATTAACAAGTTTTAAAAATAGCCCTTTCTTTCCACAATTAATACATTTTGCCATAGTAAAAATTCCTTATTACAAATCTCTTATCAGCTTCACTACTTTGCCGAGGACTCTGCACTGTTCTAAGTCTACGCCCTCAAGGCGCTTGGTGGGAAATTCTGGGTTGATAGGAATTAGTTCTAACCAGTTCTGCCCGTTTATATAATTGACTTTCTTAACCGTTGCTTCATCACCGTTATAAAGAATTACTGCGAGGTCTCCACTGTCAACAGAGGTGCATCGCAAACAAAGAATGGTATCGCCGTCTAATAGGCGGGGATACATACTGTTTCCGGAAACTCTTAAAACAAAATAATCTTCTTTATTCCCGCCTTTAATCATAGAGGCGGGTATTTCTATTTTATTTCCAGAAGGTATTTCATTAATAATGCCGTCATATCCGGCGCGTACGCTGCCTAATTCTTCAAAGACGAGGAGAGTACCGACGGGGTAGATGTTATATGCATCGTTAGTAGATTTACCCCAGTCGACATTTATTCCCAGAGCGTGTTCTATGGCTTGAACGGTATCAAGGCGCGGGTTTTTAACAACACCAAAAAGAATCTTTTCAATTGTGCTTTTTGGAAGATTTGCGAGATTTGCAAGACTTTCTATTGATAGCCCGCGTTTCTTCCGCTCATCATTGAGTTTTTCAATATCCATAAATTAACTCCTTTATTTGCTTCTTGAGTAATTTAATTATAAAAAAAACTCCAAAAAATGCAATATTTTTTGCAAAATTTGCTTGACAAACACCAAATTTGGAGTTATACTTTAACCGTAAACGCCAAATAAGGAGTTTAAACAACAAAACTCCATGGTTTTTGTCGAATTAATAACCACTTAAAACTGTGGAATAAACAAAAAAACTCCCCTGTCGAAGGGGGGAGGAGGAAATAATTGAATAATAGGGATTTAAAACAAGAAGCTCCGCCTTGTGGATGTATTCCAAAAAGAGAAATCGATAAATGGAGATTTGAGCAACTTTCTCGTACAATAGCAAACAATGTAAAACTTTCTTGCGAAATTCCTCTTGCAATCGTAGACGAATACAATAGCATTGGTGTGGATTTATATCATTGGAATAGTGGTAAAGCAGTACCGTCAGTGTTGCCCGATGGGAAAGTTATTGTAGGGTACTATGGGACAGTGGGTAGACGTGGTGATTTATTACCTTACTATGAATATGATGAAGCAAGATGTTTCCCTTGCGCAAGATGCAAAGGTAAAAAGCCGGGTGAATACGGGTTAGATGGAGGATAGGATGCTAACGGATAAAGAGCTTATTAAGCTGTTAAAGCATTGGTACGCCCAAAAGAATAATACAACCGAGATTAATGTCCAAATTGAAATACTATCAAGAGGGGAAACGCCTAATAGCTCAAATACTTTTAGGGTTGTTATTGACGGTAAAAAGGTTCGGCTGAATAGTTGGCTCGAAAGCTTCAGCTATAACTTATATCATGGTTTATTCTTGCGATAATAAATAATCGTTTCAAGAATTGCGGATATTTCGGAAGCGTTACAGTCGCTTTGTTGAAGAATCTGTTTTATTTCCTCAATAGTTTTATCTGAGTTCTTGTAGTTTTCAATAAAACACTTTTTAAAAATTTCGGATTCAGTCATAAAAAACCTCATTAGTTTTTTCTAATGATATCAAATAGCAAATAAAAAATCAATACTTCAAAAAGGAGGTCGGCAATGACGTTTGAAGAATTAATAATTTCACGTGGCTTTAATCCTAAAAACTTTGCGAGAGTGGCGGGTCTTGAACGTGAATCAATTAGGCAGTACAGGCGCGGCATCAGTACGCCGAATATCAATACGGCGGCAATAATAGCGAAAACGCTTGGCGTATCCATAGATGAATTATCTAAGTGCTTTGAGAAAAAGGAGGGCTGATATGACAAAAGTCGATATATTAACGGATAGACAGTTCCTGAATACTGCCGACCTTCAAAAGATATTTGATTGCGGTACCTGTACCGCCCAGCGCATTATGCGTGAGATAAAAGCGAAAAGTGATATCGCTAAATTGAAAGGCAAAGTAACAGTGACAGACTATGAAGCCTGGTATAACGGCAAATGTCAGGAGGCTCAGTAATGCAATACCCAAAATATATTAAATCCGCAGACGGAGAAATAGGATCGTATGCTTACCTGACATTGGGCGACCGCCCGGTATATCGGTTTGAGAATGGAGAATACAAGTTCAGACCAGCAACAGCTGATCAGCTTGCGAACGGATCCGATAGACTCAGCGAGCTTAAAGAAAAAGAAAGTTTTTCAATGCAATGGAAGCAGCTTTCTTCCTCGGTATGGGAAGCGGTAGGCAAGTACGGCAAGTTCCGTATAGAGCGCAGCCGCGGCAAATTCTGGTCGTTTTATGCATCGGAAGATACTGTGCATAATCTTCGTCCTACGGACAAACTTTCCGAAGCAAAGGATAAATGTGAACGGCATTCGTGTTGGGAGTGCGCGGTATGAAAAAATACAGTAGTGCTTACTATGCGGCAATGCTTGCTGAGGGGCTATCGGAAGCGGAACTTCCGCTTGACGGGAGAACAGATAAATGGTGGGACGAGTTTTGGCATTACATAGGCATAGCCGAGGCACAGAGTATAAAGGAATTACAATGAAACTGACTATGGATAACGGCGCGGTGACGTGTTCTTTAGATAATAAGAATTCAAGCTTTCTATTTGAGTGTACAGGAATGTTTGACGGTTTTCTTAACGGCAAACTTAAAATGTATTGGGATGATCCCGAAGAGTTTTATATGCCAGATGCGGCAACAGTGTATAACGCAGAAAGGCTTGAAGATATGTTAAGAATCGCTAACAGGTATGGCATAGAAGTAAACGAAGCTGTCGAAGCATTTAACCGTAAATTACAGTTCAGGGTAGCGGAAATCAAAGCACGCAGAGCTGCGGAACAAGAGTGTCGAAAGCAGTGGGAAAGGCTATGTAAAAGCGGATGCGGAAGATGTAGCGATCTCGCTTACGATATAGATTTACCGGTATGTAAAAAAACGGGCGAAGTTTTAGAGGAAAAGAACTTTCAGAAGTATATAGGCGGAGTACTACACCTATTTAATCTCGAACCTTTTCCTTCGGAGAACTGTCCGTTTAATATAATCGAAAAACAAGGAGCAATAAATGAACGTTTATCGGAAACTTGCGGAAGCCCGGTTAAGGCTTAAAAACGTAGGCTTGAAGCAAAGCGGCAAGAATAAAGGCGTTGGATATACGTATTTCGACTTGCAGGATATTTTGCCTCAAACTACAAAGATAGAAAAAGAAATCGGGTTATTATCAGTAGTATCTTTTTCAGAAACGGAAGGGACGTTAACCATTTATAACGTAGAACAACCTGAGGAAAATATTAAATTCAGTAGCCCTATAAGAGATGCGGAATTAAGAGGCTGTCATCCTGTGCAGAACCTTGGCGCAATAGAAACGTATGTAAGGCGTTATTTGTATTTACTTGCATATGAGATAGTGGAAACAGAAGCTTTGGACTTAACGCAAGGAAATGAAAAACAACCTCAGAATGAACCGCGTGAACGACCTAAGCAAATTCCCGCGGAAACAGCTAAAACGCCGCAGGATGCAAATAACGAAGTTTTAGAGGGTAAAGGACAGACAAATCTTAACCTCTCCAATGCAAGAAAAATACAGTTGCTTATTAAAGGCACGGATATCGGCGCAGAGGAAATAACGCACTGGATAGAAAATAATCTCGGCAGACCTAAGCGTGTAAACGATTTAACAGAAGCAGAGTTTAAGAAGCTGTATGCGGCATTGGAAAGAGCAATTAAAGGTATCGATTAAATAAAGCGAGGTGTTTATGGCAGGAAGGAATACGAAAACCAACTTCGATTTCTTCCGATTGGATACGGATTTCTTTTCCAACAAAAAAATAAAGGCGTTGCGCCGACATTTCGGGAGTGTTGGAATACTGACTTACTTATATATCTTGTCTTATACGTATGGCAATGACGGTTATTATATACGAATAGATAGCGTTGAAGAATTTGCCTACGACATAGCGGAAAGTATCGGTAATTCCAACCTCACTCAAATAGCGAGCGTAGCCACTGACTGTATCAACTATTTGGCAAGTAGAGGGGAGATAAATAAGCACCTCCTTGACAAAGGTGTGATAAGCGGAGAGAGCATACAACGTCATTATATCAAAATGTGTTTAGCATCTAAGCGCAAAGTAGAATTTATTCAGGAATATCAGTTGGTTGATACTCTTGAATACCCTATTGAAGAAAATCCGATTTCTTCGGAAGAAATAGCCATTTCCTCGGAAGAAATACCAATTAATTCGGAAGATAAGCAACATATTAAATTAAATAAAAATAAAGAAGATAAAGTAAGTAAGAAAGAAATAAAAAAAGAAAACTTACAAACATACGACGAAATTTTCGAAGATATGGGCGTAAGTACACGGCTGAAATCCTGCTTGATAGATTTTATACGTCATTTGAAAACGAGCTTCCAGGTTTTAATGATAAACAGTCGGCTCGAAAAATTAATTATTAAGTTAGACGAGAAGTACGGATTGGATGACGTTGCAAAGTGCAAGGAAGTAAGGCGGGCGATAGTTAACGGCTATAAGCGCCTTGAATGCGAGGAGATAACTTGATGCCGACTAAAACCGAAGCAAGCGAGCAAGAGGCGGTAATACAGTTTTGCGAATACAGCGGAATTGATATCGTACATATTGCAAATGAAGGCAAGCGCAGTATGCGCTACGGCGCGGAACTTAAGCGCTTAGGTATGCGGAAGGGATTCCCTGACCTGTTTGTCCCTAAGGCGTGTAAAGGCTTCCACGGCTTATTTATAGAGCTTAAACTTGATATTACGCGTAAGCCGACTAAGAAACAATTACAGTGGATATCAAAACTGAACGCAGAGGGATATTACGCAACAGTGTGCTATGGCGCCGATGCGGCAATCTGGGAAATTAAAAAATATTTTAAGGAGCAGGAAAATGGAAAGACACAGGCTTGAAGTGTTACTAAAAGAGGACCGTATGTCGGTTGTTAAAATACTTGTCATGAATGGTTACACGGCAAGAATTATTA
>JAIDSQ010000014.1 GCA_029061155.1 Clostridia bacterium | reverse complement strand
GTTGAAGGGTCGGCATTCTCCGTATTGTCAAACGGCGAGTAAGAATAATTTTCATGAGTAGCACAATAGATTATATCGCCCACAATTGCGCTTCCCGTGGGAAGTGCGCCGGCACCTCTGCCGTAAAGCATAACGTCGTCAACACAGTCACCGGTAATGTAAACGGCATTGTAACTGTCATTAACGCTTGCCAGCGGATGAGTATCTTTTATAAACGCCGGATGTACTCTGACTTCTATACCTTTAGTTGAGTTCTTTCCAATGGCAAGAAGTTTAAGCGCATAACCCAATTTTTTCCCGTACTTAATATCTATGTTTTCAATTCCTGTAATTCCTTCACGATATATATTTGTATAAGGAATTTTTGTATGAAATGACAGACTCGAAAGAATAGACAACTTATACGCAGCGTCATAGCCTTCTACGTCGGCTGTGGGATTTGATTCCGCATAACCAAGCTTTTGCGCTTCTTTAAGAACGTCAAAATATGAGGCATCGTCATTAGACATCTTAGTCAGAATATAATTTGTCGTGCCGTTTATGATACCCATCATCGACGCGATTTTATTGCCCTGAAGGTTATCTAAAAGCGTTCTTACAATAGGAACACCCCCAACACAGCTTGCTTCATAAAAAAGTCCGCAATTATTCTTCTTTGCCGCTTTTTCAAGCTCGTAACTGAATTTGCAGAACAATTCTTTATTAGAAGTAACTACGGATTTTCCGGCATTTAAAGCAGCAAGAACATATGATTTTGCAGGCTCGATACCACCAATAGCTTCCACCACAATATCAACTTCAGGATTCGAACATATTTCCGCGATATTTGAAACTATTTTGACTTTGTCAACACCCATCTCAAGTGCTCGCTCCTTTCTTGATTCAAGGATAGACTCTACGTTTATATCTACTCCATGAGCTTTTTTATAGAATTCCTTGTGTTCAGTAAGTATCTTATACGTTCCACCGCCAACTACACCCAATCCGAGTATAGCAATACCGACTCTTTTCATACTAAACCTCCGTACTGTTTAAATCGTACAAGTATTTCAATCCTTCAAGCGTTAAAAGTTTGTCAACATTATCTATACAGGAAATTTCTTTTGCAATAACCTCAGAAAAGCCTCCGGTAGCGACAGTCATCACATTGTCGCATTTCATTTCACGCTTAATTTTCTTTACAATATATTCAACAAGCCCAGCAAAACCGTATACTATTCCGGATTGCATATTTGTAACGGTATTTTTGCCTATTACATGCGCGGGGCTTTCAATTTCTACTCTTGGTAGCTTTGCCGTGCCATTTACAAGACTATCGAGCGAACCCTTAATTCCCGGCGCAATGACTCCACCGATAAATTCACCCTTTGAATCAATAACGTTAAATGTTGTTGCAGTTCCAAAGTCAATTATTATGAGTGGCGCGCCATACTTTCTAATTGCCGCAACATTATTTACAACTCTGTCTGCACCAACTTCCTTTACATTATCAACCTTCATATTGAGTCCTGTTTTCAAACCTGGCGCAAGCATTAACGGCTTAATCTTTAAATAAGTTGACAACATCCTTTCAAGCGTATAATCAAGCTGCGGCACAACTGATGAGATTATTCCGCCTTCAATTAAATCGCTACTGATTTTATTGTTATTGAGAATACTTAACAGCTGCCCGCCATATTCATCCGATGGTTTTTTATGTTCTGTGGCAACGCGGAAGCTTAAAACAAGCTTGCTCTTATCAAAGACTGCATATTTTATGTTCGTGTTCCCCACGTCCATACAAAGTATCATATTTTAACCTTCAATTGATGGAGTTACCTCTCCATCCTTTTCATTATCTTTTTTCTGTTTTTCTACGTATCTTCCGCTTACCTTTTTAAGCGCAATTACATACATAGGAACTAAAATAAAACTTGCAACAACCTCTATCGGAAAATAAATAGCAACCACAACTCCTAATAATTGAGTCAATGCGCCCATCGCATCTCCTCCGGCAAAAATATTAAGAGCAAATATATAGAGAACAGTATTAGTAATAGTTCCGACAACCGCACCGATAGCCGCAGGTAACATTTCACGAACGTATTTATTGCGTACGTTTTTTAACAATTTAGACAATCCATAATGAATCCAGTACGCCGTTATGCCTATAAAAAATCTCGGAAGAATACAAATCAAAGGATTAGCATAAACAACCATACCAAAAATCAAGCAAAAAATACAACTGCATACGCCCAGAAGCGTACCGCCAATAAAACTCTTCTTCCAATCACCATAAATACTTAACGCAATAGCTACTGGTAAAGATAAAAGACACGTAGAAATACCTACAGTAATGGACAACGCACCTTCAAGCATAAAAAGCACGAACATCAGCGCAAACATCACGCCGACGAACGCGACAAAGTGAGCCTTGTCGTTTCTCATTAAAACCTCCGTCGAATCCCTTTCGGGTATCCGCAAACAAAAATAATTATACTTATTTCACGGTCTGATTAATATATCAGCCTAAAGCACCAAACATTTAATAAAATTATATTAAAACATTTATTCCAATATAATTATAGTCAGTATATCACTAAAAATTTTTTTTTGCAAGTGAAAATTACCAGTAACATTTTTAAGACAATTTTAATATTATTTAGTATACGTAATATACGGAAACTGCAAAGGCAAAATAAAAAACTACATACCGCCTTGCAGCAAATTTCACAGGAGGAAATTTATGAACATTTTTTCGTCGTGTGGCGGCACAAATAGCTGCCTTTGGATTTTAATTCTTTTACTTCTTGCAGCAAGCTGCAGCGGTAACGGATTAGAGAGTGTGTTAAGCGGAAGCTGCACTCCCATACTTATTGCTTTAATATACAGTATGTGGAAAAACGGTACGCTGTCAAATCTGTTATGCGGCAACGGTAACTGCGG
>JAIDSQ010000139.1 GCA_029061155.1 Clostridia bacterium | reverse complement strand
CTTTTATAGTCCGTTCATATCAATTCAATACACTGTTTGCCTGTTAAATGTTCTATATCAAACCTGATCATCAGAAATGCGTTTTTAAACTTTTCTATCTCCGCATGCAGCTCGGCGCTATGGTCGGGATAATATTTTTCGCCTAACAGGTTAATTGCGTAAAGCGTTTCTTCACTGTTCTCCACTATCTCCACATTGCCGAAGGCAACCGCGCTTTTGTAAAAGGTAGTAAACTTTTCGGGTTTAACGTCGTCTTTATCTATAACGCAAAAAGTTGCTTTTTTACAGTTTCTTACAGCATTTATTTTATGCCCCGTTTTTGCACTGTGAAAATATATTTTACCGTCTGAATAGACAAAACTTAAAGGTACGGTGTAGGGATATCCGTTACCGTCAATAAGCGCCAGAACTCCCGAAGTATTTGCCCGTAAAATGCGTTCGGTTTCGTCCTGACTTAATTGCTGCTTACCCCTTCTCATTTTATCAAACATTCCTATCTCTCCGAAATATTTTTATCTTATAAAATTAGTTTTGACAACTTTTTTAGTTTGCGGGGCAGTAACGCCGACCTTCGCTCCCACCTCAATACATTTAAGTATCCAAGCCATATTCAAGGCAAGGTTGGTCATTGTCTGCATGCCCTCGAGATCTTGTTCAACCTCCTCGGGACAATTGCCGTGCACCATATTCCAGTACGTGGAAGATATTACAGGCATTTGCGATATTCCTAAATGTTTTGAAATTGCGTCAAGCGACGCCGTTGTGCCCGCGCGCCTTGCCGACGCAATAACGGCGGCGGGTTTTTGTGCAAAGTTTTTACCGCCCGCATAGAACATTCTGTCCATAGCCGACAGTATGCGCCCCGACGGATGAGCATAATAGACGGGCGTTCCGAATACGAACCCGTCGGCGCATTTTGCCTTTTCAATCCACTCGTTAATACAGTCGTCCGAGAACACGCATTTATATTTTCCCGCACAGCCGCCGCAACCTATGCAGTCCTGCACGGGTTTATTGCCTATCTGTAATATTTCGGTCTCAATACCCTGTTCGTTGAGAACACCCGCAATCTTTGAAAGTGCCGTAAACGTACAGCCTTTCGCCCGCGAACTTCCGTTAAAAAGTAATACCTTCATACTAACACCTCTATTTAAATTATATTTTTTATATTATACTTTAATAAACAGCACAAGTCAACATCTTAAAAAATTATAATACAAAACGCGGGGTATCTACCCCGCGTTTTATCATAATATACTCAACTTATTTAAAATCAAATTGCTTACCGCGTCAACGAAGGTTATAAGCGATTTTGATACAACATATAAGCAGCGCGGGATTCCCTAAAAGATTAAAGCTCCGACACGCGCCCTTACGCCCGCGTCCGAATAATCTTTGCCGAACAGCTTAATTTCGCCGCCGTCGGGCACAAGGTGTCCGCAAATAAGTTTTTCGGTAGTGGACTTACCAGAGCCGTTCTCGCCGATAAAGCCTTATATCGCACAGACGAGGGCTGTCATATTCAGTTTATCCACTGCATACATACTGCGGAAACTTTTGGATAGGTTTCTGATTTCTATTGCGTTCATACCAACCTCTCTTTTTTTCTTACAGTATACGGCGGGTATTTCAATATTTTGTTGGCGAATTGTTAAACTTTTGTAAATAAAAAAATGCGGTTAAAAAACCGCATTCAATATTATTATTTAAGTTTGTCTTTATCGGTTATCTGCCGCACCACCCTGCACGGATTGCCGTACGCAAGACAGCCGTCAGGGATAGTTCCCGCAACTACCGAGCCTGCTCCTATCACACAGCCGTTGCCTATTTTCGCGCCTGCAAGTATGGTAACGTTGCCCGCTATCCAGCAGTTGTCGCCTATCGTTATGGGCGCTCCGTATTCCCTGTCGGTAACCACTCCGCGCCCGTTTTTATACATATTGCGCTCCTGCCACATCAAGGGGTGCTTTGGAGTTAAAATCGAAACATTGGGTCCCACGAACACGTTGTCGCCTATCGTAACGGGGCACACGTCCAGAACGGTAAAATTGAAGTTCGCGTAAAAGTTTTTTCCGAATTGCGTGAAAACGCCGTAATCGAAAAACACGGGTCCCTGCAAATAACCGCCCTCGCCGAGGCTGGGCACAAGCTCTTTTAAAATATCCGCACGCCTTTCGTCGTCCTCGTACAAAGCGTTGTAGTCGGTGCAAAGTTTATGCGCCTTACGCCTTAAAGCAAACAGTTCGTCGTCGCTCGGGTCGTAAATTTCGCCCGCCAGCATCTTTTGCTTTTCGCTCATAATTACCCCTTGTAACCGTTGGGATTTTTTGTCTGCCAGTTCCACAGGCTCGAACACATATCGTCTATATTGAGCTTTGCCTCCCAGCCCAATTCCCTCTTGGCTTTGGACGCGTCGGCATAACACTCTGCAATGTCGCCCGCACGCCTCGGCTTAATGGAATATGCAATCTTGTGTCCGCACGCCTTTTCAAATGCGTGAATAACGTCAAGCACGCTGCAGCCTATACCCGTACCGAGGTTATAGGTATAAACGCCGCTGTTTACTGTTTTTTGTATAGCGCAGACGTGTCCCTTCGCCAAATCGACTACGTGAATGTAATCTCTTACACCCGTACCGTCTGGCGTGGGATAATCGTTACCGAACACGCCCACTTCCTTAAGCTCGCCTATGGCAACCTTTGCGATATAGGGCGTAAGGTTGTTGGGTATTCCCTTGGGGTCCTCGCCTATAAGCCCGCTTTCGTGCGCACCCACGGGGTTGAAATATCTCAAAAGCACAACCGTCCACTCGTTGTCGGCTTTGTAGACGTCGGTAAGCATAATCTCCTGAAAATACTTGCTCGTTCCGTAGGGGTTAGTCGTTCCGCCTGTCCTACACTCTTCCGTTAACGGAAGAATTTCAGGGGCGCCGTACACCGTCGCCGACGAAGAGAACACCAATTTTTTACAGTCGTTTTCGCGCATTGCCTGCAATAAAACGAGCGTGCCGTTCAAATTGTTGTCGTAGTATTCTATAGGTTTTGCGCACGATTCTCCGACGGCTTTCAAGCCCGCAAAATGGATAACCCAGTCTATTTTGTTTTCATTGAATATCTTATCAAGCAAAGCCTTGTCGCGTATATCGCCGCCGTAAAGCTTCACCTGTTTGCCGGTAATGCGTTCCACGCGTTTTACGCTCTCTTTTGACGAGTTGCAGAAGTTATCCACTACTACAACTCCTAATCCTTTGTCTAAAAGTTCAACGCAGGTGTGGCTGCCGATATAGCCCGCACCGCCCGTAACCAATACGTTCATTATAAATTTCTCCCTGCATAATTATAGTCTAATTATAATTGATTAAGTCCTTTAAGTCCAGTGTTTTTACAAATTTTTCGACATTGCATTGACAAATTGCGCTACTCGTAATAAACTAAATATAAGGAGATTAATATGCAATCACTTCGTGAACTTTATAAGATAGGACGCGGTCCTTCAAGCTCCCACACTATGGGTCCCGAACGCGCCGTTAAAATTATGCGCGAACGTTTCCCCGAGGCGGACGAGATTAAGGTTAAACTTTACGGTTCGCTTGCATTGACGGGCAAAGGACACAACACGGACGCGGTAATTATAAAGACCGCCGCTCCCTTGAAATGCACCGTGGAATGGGACGAAACTTCCGACTGTCCCGTTCACCCCAACACAATGGATATACTCCTCTACAAGCAGGGCGAACTGCTCGGCGAAAAGCGCATTTACAGCGTGGGCGGGGGCACGATTACTTTTGACGGCGAACCCGACCAGCTGTGCGACAAGTACGCCGACGACAGTACATATTCCCTGAACTCCTACACCGAAATTGCAAAATACTGCAAATCGCGCGGAATAAGGCTGTGGCAGTACGTGCAAAAGTACGAAGGCGAAGAAATTTTCGACTACCTTGCCGAAGTTTGGGAAACAATGAAGTCCTCCATACATCAGGGACTTACGGCAACGGGCGTTCTCCCCGGTGTGCTGGGAACCAAACGCCGCGCAAGAAAACTTTACTACAACAGGCACATGGACGAATCGGCGCAGACGCGTGAAAACAGGCTGGTATGTTCATATGCGTTTGCGGTCAGCGAACAGAACGCCTCGGGCGGGGTAATAGTCACCGCGCCTACGTGCGGTTCGTGCGGGGTGGTTCCGTCCGTACTCAGATATATGCAGGAAACGCGCGGTTTTTCCGACGAACAGGTTGTGCGCGCCCTTGCAACAGGCGGAATTATAGGCAACCTAATAAAGAAAAACGCGTCAATAAGCGGCGCCGAGTGCGGCTGTCAGGCGGAGATTGGCTCGGCTTGTTCAATGGCTGCCGCCGCCCTTGCCGAACTCTTCGAGATGGGCTTGGGTCAGATTGAATACGCTGCCGAAGTGGCAATGGAACACCACTTAGGGCTTACCTGCGACCCCATAGCGGGGCTTGTACAGATACCCTGCATAGAACGAAACGCCGTTGCCGCAATGCGCGCCATTAACGCGCTGTCGCTTGCAAACTTCCTTGCGGATACCAGAAAGATTAGTTTTGATATAATAGTCAAAACAATGTATAACACGGGCATAGACCTTTTGACGAGCTACCGCGAAACCTCTTCGGGCGGACTTGCAAAATATTACGAAATAAAAAAGAACAACTTTTAATTACATACTTAAAAAATCTCTCGGAAACATTTCCGAGAGATTTTTTTTAATTGTTTATCAAAATGAGCGGTACTTCCATTTCTTCGGTCAATCCTGTATGATGACCTTTAAACCTCGGGGCATCGGGCGTTAAAAGCGCCACCTTATGAGTGTAAGTTCCGACTGCTATGAAATCCCCGAGCAGTCCTGCTTTATCACCGAATGAACCGAAATAGTTTTCTTTCAACAGTTCGGCGGTTTTGAAAAGTCTGAAATCTTCACTGTAATTTTCGGTAAAGTATTTTTCAAACTCCTCTTCCTTACCCTTCTTCACTTTGAATGAAATTGCCCGCGGTTCCAAATACGGATAAGTTTCAAGCATATCGTAAAGCGTCTTATCCTTGTAGAGTTCAACGTAACCTTCGACGTCAATCTGTCCGTGGTCGGCTGTCACAATAAAAAGTGTGTCCCGCGTCGCTGCCGCAAGCTCCTTCATATTTTCGGAAATCGATGTAATAACACTTTTGGTTTCCCTGCTTGTCACGCCGCATCTGTGCATTGTGGAATCAGGCTCGTTGTAATAGGCATAGATAAACTGTTTGCCTTGGCGGTTGCAGATATCTTTTATCGTCCCGAAAAATTCCTGCTCCCCGCCGAAAACGTGGTTTCTTTGCGGATATGCAACTTTTGAATATGCAGGAAAGATTGTATTGATCTGATATTCGCTTTGCGCATGGTCGAAATAATAGTCGGGTTCTTCGAGCGGGCTGTCGGTAATTTCAACTTTTTCGTTAGTCCAGGAATCGGTATTCAGAAAGATGTTGATATTGCGCCCGATATTTTTGAAATACAAACTCCACCCGAACCAACCGTGTTCGAGCGGCAGTTTATTTCGCGTAAGCGAAGTCGTTGCGTTTGTAGTTGTAGACGGAAATGTTGAAACAAGAGTGCGTTTAATACTCTTACGCAAAAAATCGTCTTCAGGCAAATTTTGCTTTATCGGATAAATCCCAAGCCCGTCAAAACAAATAAATACAACGTTTTTATATCCTTTTGCAAGTTCACTTTTTAAACTCGGCAAAGTTGCATTTTTGTTAGGCGCGCCCAAAAATTCGGCAATAGTTGCTGATATGTTCAAGTTACTATTTGTCCAATCGGGCATAATAAAGTTTTTCATATGGGAATTATTTTATACTTCTATAAGTTCGTACTCTTCACTGCCTACGCCGAGCGCGACGGCGCAGTCTATAGTGTGTACGCCGTTACGGCTTTCAACCCTCTCTAAAAAGTGCTTTTGTCCGGGGTCGTCTTTTGCCGAATATACAAGGTCGAGGCAGGCTTTGTCAATTGCAACAGGGTCGGTCGAAATAAGAATACCGATATCCTTCATACAGGGGTCTTCAGCCACCGCGCAGCAGTCGCAGTCTACGGAAAGATTTTTCATTACGTTGATATAAACGGCGTTGCCTTTAAAGTATTTTACAACCGAAAGCGACGCGTCCGCCATACTCGCCAAAAAGCTGTCGTGGTCGGAAGTCCAGAAATCGTTTATATTTCCCGCGCCGTGGATATACTTTTTACCGTAAGACGACGCAATGCCTATTGAAAGCTGTTTCAAAGCTCCGCCGTAACCGCCCATGGGGTGCCCCTTAAAGTGTGATAAAACTAAAAGGCTGTCGTAGTTCTTTAAATTCTTGCCGACGTAGTTTTTCTTTATAACCTTGCCTTCGGGGATATCGAGAACCATATCGGGCCCCTCGCCGTCAAGCAGGTCTACGTCGAAGTACTCGCTCCAGCCGTGCTTTTTTAATGTTTTCCAGTGCTTTGCTGTAGTGTCGCGCCCGCCGTCGTAAGCGGTGTTGCACTCGCAGACGACTCCGCCGACTTTATTTATAATGGGTTTCCAGAAATCGGGCTTTAGGAAGTTCTGATTGCCTACTTCGCCCGAGTGTAATTTTACGGCAACCTTGCCTTCAAGCTTTTTGCCTAGTAAATCGTACAATTTAGCAACCGTTTCGGGAGTAATGTCTCTTGAAAAATAAACTTTGCTCTTCATCTTATACCTCACTTATTAATTATTTTACCACATAGCAAGCGCCTGTGTCAACAGTCAATTTTTTTAAAAACATATTCTTGACAAATCAATTATACACATTTACAATTATACATATCACCAACTGTAAATGAGGGCATATGACACTACTTGCAAGCGAAATTATCGCTAAACGCGTTTTCAATCCGCTGTATATTTATCTCGATATAGTTTTTCTCGTCGCGCTGTGCGCGCTTTTGGTTGTCAGAAAAAAATATCTGACACTTTTATTCGGGTTATTCGGCGGAATACTTTATATGATTGTCGACTACGGTATTTTTCATCTTGCCCTGCACACGCGTTCGATAGAGGGCGGGAATTTGTTCGCGGTTCTTTTATGGATGTCAATGAGCTACGGAATAACAAATTTCGTCTGGATATGGCTGTGGTTTTCGAGGGACAAGTTCAAGTTCGAGTGGACGCTGTTGATAGTAATATGGTGGATATCCGTGCCAATGCTTGCGAACACTTTCGGCAGTTCCTTACCGCTCATAACCATTCAGCGCACGACGGGTTCATACCACGGATATATGGCGCTGATACTTTTTGCGGGATACGCCGCGGCTATTATATACAATATGTTCACTGCCGAAAAGCAATACCGTCTGCCGCTTTTATGGCTTTTGATAACGGGAATAGCAGTGCAGTTCGGCTGGGAATTTTCGCTTTTAATCGGCGGAATACGCAGCGCGGGTTTCGAGTCGTTCTCAGATAAAATTATGACGCTGGTTGTAAATTCGCTTTTGGAAACCAACTTAGGCGCAGTACCTATTTATTGTATATATGTGCTCATATCAGCACGTGTTGAAGAGAATCTGAAAAAGCGCGAAAAGGTAACTTTCAAAGCACGCATAGAAGAACTTAATAATATAAAAATAATACCGCACGCCTGAAGTACGGTATTATTTTGTTTATTGTGCCAAACATATGTATGTAGTTAAATCAATTGACTTTTACCCGCCGAAAACTTATAATTTATATGATGAAAGGTAAGACAAAAATAAAACTTACCGTATGGCAATTTCTTTCGTTGGGGTTCCTTACGGCAATAATATTGGGAAGTCTTTTATTAATGCTCCCCTTTGCCACAAAAAGCGGTAATTCGACAAGCTACATCAACGCGCTGTTTACCGCCACTTCGGCAATTTGCGTAACGGGGCTTGCGCCGTACGACACGGCTACGCACTGGACGCTGTTCGGTCAGCTTGTAATTCTGCTTTTGATACAGACGGGCGGGCTTGGTTTCATGACCCTCGTTTCATCCATATTCCTTATATTCAAGCGCGGTATGGGGCTATACAGCAAAAACGCGTTTATGCAGGACGCGGGCAGCGGTAAACTGAACGGCATAACAAAAATGGTCAAGCGCATAGTTATCGGTACTGCCATTTTCGAAACGCTCGGCGCGCTCATACTTATGATACGCTTTATACCCGACTTCGGCGCGGGCAACGGAATTTATTTTTCGATATGGCATTCCATCTCGGCGTTCTGCAACGCGGGGTTTGATTTGATGGGCACGCCCGGAGGTGAATTTGTTTCGCTTTCTAAATACGCAAGCGACCCCCTTGTCTGTCTGACGCTGTGCGCGCTTATACTTATCGGCGGAATGGGCTTTTGCGTTTGGAGCGATATTATCGACTGCAAAGGCAATATGAAAAAATTCCAGCTGAACACAAAAGTCGTACTGCTTGTCAACTCGGTAATTCTCGTTTTCGGCACAGTACTTTTTATGGTGTTTGAAAGAAACTCCTCCGCCTATGCGCCCTTTAATTTCGGCGAAAGACTGATAGTTTCCATATTCAATGCAACGACTACGAGAACGGCGGGTTTTTCAACGGTAAATTTAGCCGAACTCTCCGAAAGCGGTTATCTTTTAATGGTTATATATATGTTCGTCGGCGGCAACTCCGGTTCCACGGCGGGCGGTATTAAAGTTAATACGTTTACCGTAATTATTATGGGTATGCTTGCGGTGTTCCGCGGAAGAAAAGATATCAATATCGGCAAAAAGCGCATAGACAACTCGCTTTTGTCGCAGGCACTTGCCATATTTGCGGCGGCGCTTATGCTCGTAATGATGTCGACTATAATTATCTGCGCGCTTGAACCGCAGACGACTTTCAAAGCTGTTCTGTTTGAATGTGTTTCGGCACTAAGTACGACGGGCTTAAGTCTTTCGCTTACCCCTCTTCTCAGTATCGGTTCCAAGATAATATTAATTATACTTATGTTTGCTGGCAGGGTCGGTATACTTACCCTTGCGCTTGCACTCGGCGCAAAGCGGACTGCCGCTGAAATACGCAGACCCGTAGATTCATTATATATTGGTTAAGGTTAGGTGACAAAATGAAATCTGTTTTACTTATCGGCATAGGAAGATTCGGACAGCTTGTCGGCGAAAAACTTCTCAATATGGGCGTTGAAGTAATGATTGTTGACAAGGACGAAGACGTTATCAATGCGCTTGCGCCCAAATACAGCAACGCACTTGTTGCAAACTGTATGAACATTGAAAACTTAAAGGCAATGGATATCCCCTCCTTCGACGCGTGCGTAGTTGCCATAAGCGACGACTTCCAGTCCTCGCTTGAAATCACGTCAATACTTAAGGATTTAGGTGCGAAATATGTCGTTTCGCGTGCGGACACGGATATACAGCGCAAGTTCCTTTTCCGTGTCGGTGCGGACGAAGTCGTTTACCCCAACCGCGATACGGCTGAAAAACTTGCGGTAAAGCTCCACTCTAAAAACGTTTACGACTATATAGAAATAGACGCGGAATATTCCATTTTTGAAATAGCCGTCCCCCCCAAGTGGAACGGTAAAACGCTTGTCGAGGCTAACCCCCGCGGAAGATTCGGACTCAACATTCTGCTTATCAAGAAGGGTAAGAACATTGTCCCCTCCCCCGGGCCCAACTATGTATTCGAGGACGGCGATCATATGCTTGTGTTCGGCTCGACGGAAAAGATATTCTCCTTCACTAATAAGCGCGTTAAATAATATGTGTTCAAATTAATATGCATTAAAACTTATATGCACCACAATATAAAAATTCCCCAGCGGACATATGCACGCTGGGGATATTTATAATTAAGCCCGACCTCTTCTGAAGTCGGGCTTACCTTTATCAGTTTATTTACTCTTTTATTGCTTATCCACTCTTTTTCCGTATACGGCTGAAATGGCATTGCTGTACTTCTGCATATTTTCGCAGGACTTTAAGTACACGGAACCTTCAAAATCGTTAAGACGGCGGAGCTGCTCTCTTGAGAGTTTGGAAGGAATATCAATCTCTACTGTTACGTACAGGTTGCCCGTGCCGTTTACAGTTTTAACGCCCTTGCCGCGTATACAGAACTTTGTGCCCGACGCCGTACATTCGGGAACTGTAAGCTCGATTGTGTCCTCCACTCCAGGCACGATAATTTTTCCGCCCTCGACCGCCGTTCTGTACGAAATGGGCACGGTTACGTATAAGTCCCTGTCCTCGCGCTTTAACAGTCTGTGTGGCTCTATGCGGAAATAGATGTACAAATCGCCGGGTTCGCCGCCGTTGGGCGCCGCCTGACCGAAACCGCGCTTTCTCAGCGAGCTGTCCTTATCCACGCCCGCTGGAATGTTGACTGTAAAACGCGTTTCCTTTTTGTTGGAACCTTTACCCTTACACTCGGGACACTTTTCAAGCACCTGTCTGCCTGTACCGCCGCAGTCGGGACACACGCCGACCTGAATGGTTCTGCCGAAAATCGTATCCTGCTGGTATTTAATTCTGCCGCTGCCACCGCAACACGAACATACCTTAAACGAACTTCCGCCCTTCGCACCCGTTCCGCGGCAAGCCGTACAAGGCTCGTTGCGCGTGTAGTTGATTTCCTTGGAACAGCCCTTTATTGCATCGAGGAAGGAAAGGTTTATCGTCTGTTCGATATCCGCGCCTCTGCCGGGGCGTTTCTGCTCGGCGCCTCCGCCAAACCCGCCGAAGGGGTTGCCTCCGCCGAACATTGAATTTATAATATCTTCAAAACCGCCCATACCTCCGCCGCCGAAAGGATTGCCCCCGCCGAAGGGGTTACCGCTCATACCGGGGTGTTCAAGCTCGTAATCATACTGCTTGCGTTTCTGGTCGTCGGAAAGAATTGCGTTAGCCTCGTTTATCTCCTTGAACTTTTCAGCCGCCGCCTGATCGCCGGGGTGAAAATCGGGGTGATACTGCTTGGCTAACTTTCTGTACGCCGATTTTATTTCGTCGGAAGTCGCCGTCTTGGAAACTCCGAGTATTTCGTAATAGTTTTTATTTGCCATTGTCGACCTTTTAAATACCCAATTTTGCCTTGAAAAGATTATCTTTCCAAGGCAAATTGCTACTGTTAATGTTAGTAAAACTTTGGAGATACGAGCAGAACAAGGCGCACAAGGAAAACCCGAAGGAGTTTACACTGATGTAAATAACTGAGGGTTGCCGCAGTGCAACAATGTTATGCGACGTATATACGAAGTTTTAGTGCTGACGGAACTCGGTATCGTCGTTATCCCCACTACCGTTAGCCGCACCGCCCGCCTGCTGATACATCTTGGCAATTACGGGCTGGATTTCGTTCTGCAAAGTTTCGATTGCGGCTTTAATGCGGTCGTTATCGCCCGATTCAAGCTCGGTCTTAGCCTTTGCAACTGCGTCCTCTACAATCTTTTTATCATCTTCGGAAAGTTTGTCGCCCGCCTCTTTAACGGTCTTTTCAAGGCTGTCAATCATATTTTCAAGAGTGTTCTTGTTGTCAACCGCCTCTTTGCGCTTTTTATCCTCTTCGGCGTACTTTTCAGCATCCTTTACAGCCTTGTCAATATCCTCTTCGGAAAGGTTGGTTGACGCCGTAATAGTGATGTTAGTGCTCTTGCCCGTGCCTAAGTCCTTAGCCGTTACGTTAACTATACCGTTTGCGTCCACGTCGAAGGTAACCTCTATCTGAGGCACGCCTCTGGGTGCGGGGGGAATATCCGTAAGCATAAACTTACCGAGCGACTTGTTGTCGCGTGCAAACTTTCTTTCGCCCTGTAATACGTTTATTTCAACGCCGGGCTGGTTGTCTGCCGCGGTCGAGAATACCTGACTCTTCTTTACGGGAATGGTCGTGTTTCTTTCAATGAGGGGTGTGGAAACACCGCCCAAAGTTTCGATACCGAGGGTTAAGGGCATAACGTCGAGAAGTAAGACGTCCTTTACTTCACCCGAAAGCACGCCGCCCTGAATAGCCGCGCCTATAGCGACACATTCGTCGGGGTTGATGCCCTTGAAGGGTTCTTTGCCCGTAATGTTCTTAACCTTATCGAATACGGCGGGAATACGCGTCGAACCGCCGACCATTATTACTTTGTTGATGTCGCCGTACGAAAGACCTGCGTCCTGCATAGCTTTGCGCATAGGCTCTACCGTCCTCTCTACGAGGTCGGAAGTGAGCGAGTCAAACTTCTGCTTTGAAAGGTCGATATCGAGGTGCTGGGGCGCGCCGTCCACAACGGTAATGAAGGGAAGGTTGATGTTGGTCGTGCTCATTCCAGACAGTTCGATCTTGGCTTTTTCAGCAGCCTCTTTAAGTCTCTGCATAGCCATCTTGTCTTTGGAAAGATCAACGCCCGTTTCCTTTTTGAAGGTTTCTACAAGGAAATCTATAATCTTGTTGTCGAAGTCGTCGCCGCCGAGGTGGGTATCGCCGTTGGTTGCAAGAACTTCAAACACGCCGTCGCCGATTTCGAGAATGGAAACGTCGAACGTACCGCCGCCGAGGTCGTAAATCATAACCTTCTGGCTGCCTTCCTGCTTATCGAGTCCGTAAGCAAGCGCCGCCGCGGTGGGTTCGTTGATGATACGGAGAACGTTAAGTCCCGCAATTTTGCCCGCGTCCTTGGTTGCCTGACGCTGGCTGTCGTTGAAGTATGCAGGGCAGGTGATTACCGCGTCGGTAACCTTTCCGCCGAGGTAGCTTTCGGCGTCCGTCTTAAGCTTTGACAAAATCATTGCCGAAATTTCCTGAGGGGAATATCCGTGGTCGATATTTACCTTGTACGCCTCGCCCATATGACGCTTAATGGAAATAACCGTCTTATCGGGCTGTGCAACTGCAAGACGCTTAGCTGCCTGTCCCACTATTCTGCTACCGTCCGCCTTGAAAGATACGACGGAAGGTGTTGTTCTGTTACCTTCGCTGTTGGCTATAACTACAGGCTCGCCGCCTTCCATAACAGCCACGCACGAGTTGGTTGTTCCTAAATCTATGCCTATTACTTTTCCCATAAAAATCTCCTATTGCGCCATACTTATTTTAACGCACATTTTATTTTTTTTGTTTAATTACTTATTTGTCCTAAACTTCGTTTAAATTGTTACGGTTACCTGCGCAAAGCGTATAACTTTGTCGCCGTTCTTGTAACCCTTTTTAAGCACTTGCTTGATTGTGTTCGGCGTTTCCCCCTCTTCGCAGGGGAAGTTCATTACCGCCTCTGCAACCGCCTCGTCAAACGCGTCGCCCGCCGACAGGGGAATTTCTTCAACGCCGAGCGAGGAAAGAATAGTATTAAAACTTTTAATTACCTTATCTATACCTGCTTTTGTCTTTTCGTCCGACGCGGAGTCAAGCGCATAACCGAAGTTGTCGGCAACGGGCAGAAGTTTTAACACTGCCTCGGAAACGCCGTCCGCATACGCGCGGGATGATGCCTGAGCGTTACGCTTTCTGTAATTGTCGTACTCCGCCGAAACCGAATACCACTTGCGCTTGTAATCTTCTGCAAGGGCAAGCGCCTTTTCAAGGTCGCTTTGCTTTACCTCTTCTTCCACTTCTTCCGTTTGGGCAGCGTTGAGTTTTGCCTCTTCAACCTCTTCGTTTCTTAAAATCTTCTTGTCTTTCATA
This sequence comes from Clostridia bacterium, assembly GCA_029061155.1. GTDB lineage: Bacteria > Bacillota > Clostridia > Christensenellales > Borkfalkiaceae > Coproplasma. The sequence goes on along the minus strand of JAIDSQ010000139.1, from coordinate 9,722 downwards.
ATTTCCTGACATTTTTCAGTTTATCTACACTATATAATATAAAACTTTATTTACGCCGTTAAACAAAAAAATCACATTTTTTTTGCGCTTGCTTAAATTTTATTCAATATACACTTATTATACATTTTTATACAATACCGCAATTTACTTGCAATTAATTATGCAACGTGATATTATATTAATGTATAGATATAAAATGGCAAATTTTCGGGCGGGTGAAAACGGCCCGCCGTATAAAGGAGAAACATATGGGTACAGTAAGAAAAGTTTTTATAGGCATACTTACCGTTTGTATGACCGCATGCGCGTCACTGGCGCTTGCCGGCGCAAGCTGTAACGACAGCTACCCCGATTTTATTAATCCCACTGACATCGGCGTCGGCCCCGGACCTACCGACTCCGATAACCGTTACGCCATTAAGGTGCAGTCCGAAGGCGGACTTGCGCTTAACGGAGTTCAGGTCAATCTCAAAAAGAACGGCAGTACCGTTGTAAGCGGTATTTCGCGCAACGGAGAAATCGTAGTATATACCGACCCTGACGATTACGAACTCGAAGTTGACGCCACTTCCCTTCCCGCAGGTTATAAGGTCCCCGCTGAAACGGTAAAGACGGGCGAGTCCAAAGAAGTAGCGGTAAAACTTCCCTCGGGCGTAATAAGCACTACGGCAAGTTCTTCTACCCGCTATACCATAGGCAACATATTATACGACTTTACCTTCACTTACAACTTTGAAGATAGTTCAACAGAATATAAGCTGTCCGAACTTGTAGCAACTCACAAGGCGGTCGTAATCAACTTCTTCTTCACGAGCTGCGGTCCCTGCAATGTAGAGTTCCCCTATATGCAAAAAGCGTACAACGAGTTTTCCGACGACGTTGCGCTGGTTGCGCTTGCAGACCCTTCTAGGGATTCCGCCACGGTTGTAAAGAACTTTGCGAAAAGGGGCGACGGTGAAAATTCCTACACCTTCCCTATGGCTGTCGACAACGCTGGACTGCACAGTTTCTTCCAGATATCGGGCTGGCCCACAACGATAGTCGTAGACAGGTACGGCGCTTACGTTTACAGAGATTCTGGCACAAACCCCAGCGAAAGTTCATGGAAGGCACTGTTTGCAAGATTTGCGTCGGATAACTATCTGCAGCCTACTCCCCCTGAAGGAGGCGACGACCCTAACGAACCGACGGAGAACAAAAAGCCCACGGGTGTAACGGAGTCCGATTACAGACTGATGCCCTCGCAGATAGCGCCCAACTCTACTAATAAAGTAGTTAAGTTTGAAACAGAAACCAATGAAAAGGACGCGGAATACAACTGGCCCTGGGTAGTTTCAAACGACAGCGATTACACTTACCTTACCGCCTCCAACTCCAAACAGGACCCCTCCTTCTCGATAATTTACGTAGAGCTCGACCTAAAGTTCGGCGATATGGTATCGTTTGACTATGCATTGCAGTCGCTTGACGGTTACGATATGTTCATAGTCATACTGGACAGCACCACCCCGCTCGTACAGACAAGCGGTGATTCCAAGGGCTGGCAGACGATGAAAAACATCTACATTGCCAACGCCGACGGACATTATACCTTCTCTTTCGTTTACATTAAGTATTACGACTCTTCAAAAATTCCTCTCGACAACGACTACGTAAGAATTAAAAATATATCCGTCATAAACGTTGCCGACACAAGCGAGACTATGGATGTTACGCGTTCAATCTATCACGAAGGTCTGACTGCCGATAACGTTGTGCTTAACCCTCAGGACGGTTACTACCATATAGCTAATACGGGCAATCCTAACTACGACGGCGCACTTGTATTAATTGATTTGTGGCACAGAACGCCCTGGTCAACGGAACATACAAAGAGCTCCACTTTCGAGCCAGACAAAGGCACTCACGGCGTATTCGATACATCGATGTATTATATAAGTTTCTGGCATTTCTCCAACCGCGGAGGCGAAGAAGACGGCGAAAGGCTTGTTTATCAGTTCCTTAACAACAACGAAGGCACCTTCATGAACAACCTTTTGGATATCGCTAACTTCTCGGACAACGGATATTTACCCGTCAACCAGACCCTTCAGAGCATACTCGTAAAGTTCTTGCAGAAGTTTAATGCCGAGCGCAATAAATACTTCTACGAATCCACGGCATGCGAGCTTACGGACTGGATAGAAATGTGTTACTTCTATCAGCACTACAACAGCGAAAATTACAAACACGACGGCGGCGAAGAATGTTTCGTCAAACACGACCCCATTAAGGGAATGGCATATATGAACGCTTACGACGCCGTTATAAACAAACAAAACGACACCTCCTATCCCAACCACGTGGATATAACCAAGGTCAACACGACCAACGGCGGAGGCGGTTTATACTTCAAATTCACCGTTCCCCATTCGGGCGTATACCTCTTCGATACACAGTTTAAAACAGGCGACGAAGTCGACCCCGAGCTTACGTTATACAGGCAGAGGAAACTTGTAAACGGCGCGTATGAAGAATATCCCGTATACTTCACCACAATATCCGACGACGACTCGTACGACGCGCTCGAGCGCAGCAAACCTATAAGAACCACCAACGAAGACGGTACGGTTACCGTAGACAGGAGCAATATAGGCGAACTTACCAATGCATTCGGCTACGTTTACCTGACTGAAGGCGACGTCATCTACGTTCAGGCGCATCAGTTCATGACAGGCGTCAGGGGCACATACGACTTCTCGGTTACGGATATCGAAAAAGACAGCATTGACTGGCTGGTTATGGCGTCGGACGGAATGTTCGTAGGAATACTTGACGGAAACGGCGAAATGGCGGGCTACAGATACGGCGGAATAAACGTCGGCTACGACTCCGAGGCGGGCTATTTCAGAGAGCAGCTCAGAAACGGCGAATTCGGCTCCCCCGTATATATCGACTTTATACATGCAAATCAATTCGACGCAAACGACCACTCGCTTGAAGATATGCTTACGTTGAAACAAAAAGACGGTAACACAACCTTCAACCTACGCGGTTTCGGTCAGCGCGACTACACGAAAAAGATGGAAGATTATATCGCGAAATCCAAGCAAGGCAAGGACGAAAGCGACCCCCTCTACGGCTTGTTGGAGGCGGATATGCAACTTGTTCAGACTATTGCGGAAATATTGAAATGGCGCGGTGACAACGACGGCTATGAAAGCGGTTACTGGAAGTCTGTTGCCTGCTACTACCGCCACATCGGCAACTAAGTAAAAATTAAAACAAAAAAGGAGTATTTATAAAATGCAGAAAATTTTTAAACGCGTTGCAATATTACTTGCAGTTATGGTTTCTGTTGTATGCCTCGGCGTTTGCCTGTCGGCGTGCGACGGAGAAAACGACAATACAAGCGGTTATTCAATTACGGTTGTTTATCCCGACGGTAAAGCAGTTGACGGAACAAAGGACGGTTATTTCGACCTTGACGAAAACGACAAGACGGTTGAAGTTCAGATTTGCGTAGTACTTGCAAACGGTGAAACGGGACGTTGTTTCTCAACTAAAAAGCTTGACGCTAACGGCAAGGCTACTTTGGACGCACCCGACTATAAACTTCAGAAGGATGAAAAGTTCAAAATTCAGATTAACCACATTCCCCAGGGTTACACTTACGAATACGCTTATTTCACAGCCCCCGGCAGCCAAACAATAACTCTTAAAAACGCTTAACTCAATTTAAAGCTAAAGCCCCGCGCACAGATGTGCGCGGGGCCTATTTTGTATTTGTTAACCTTTATATTCAGCAGCAAGTGCTTCGTTAATCTTTTCACGCAAGGTGTCCGGCTTTAATGCGTTTTCCCACTTAAACGTTATTACGCCGTTACTGTCCAAAATAACCGTCATGGGGAACGCCTCTCTTCCGCCCAGCATTCCGTAAACGTTAGCCTCGTCCGTATCGTGAGTGAATATAAGCTGCCAGCTTGACGCATTGAGATAATTCTCACGGCTTATCATATTCTGTACTGCCGTTGTGCTTGCCGCATGGCTTGACGCCGAGTGGATAACCGCTGTGACTATCTTGTCGCCGTACTCTTCCTGAACTTTAGCGAAGTCGGGAAGTTCTGCCTTGCAGGGGTCGCAGGTCGTATACCAGAAGTTCAGAACAACTACTTTACCTCTGTAATTTGAAAGCTTGAATTCTTCCAAAACGTTTCCGTTTTCGTCTAAGGAACCCGCCGTTTCATAGACCTGCTCTAATGTGAAGTCGGGGCAGGTATCGCCCACGCCGTAGGTCGTAATGTTTTCTATTTTATCGATAAAGTTGAAGTACACAAGCCCCGTTATGAGAACGACTATTGCCAACGCCCACGCCGAGAACTGCAACCAAAAACTTCTCTTGTTTACTTTCTTCTTGTACTCTTCAAGTTCGCGTTCGTAACCTCTCTCTTCCTGTACAGGCTCGGCTGTTACCGCTACCTCTTCCGTGATTTCAACGGGCTTTACCTCTTCCTCCTGCTGTTCGGGCGGGGTAATGCCGTGAAGGAATATTCTGGAGCCTTTCCAGCTTATAGCCTTCGTAGGACAGGCGGGAATACATTCGCCGCAGTTTATACATTCGTGGTCGCCTACGTGCCTTATATCCATCTTACAGTTAGCGATACAAAGTCCGCAGTCAACGCATTTATCTCTGTCAAGCTTAACGCCTATCAAAGCAATTCTATTGAAGAAACCGTATATCGCGCCAAGCGGGCAGATAAACCTGCAGAAGAACCTGTAAAAGAATACGCACAGCACCAGTATTATTACAAGCAGTGTAAACTTCCATGTGAACAGGTAAGTGAGCGAATCATAGAAACCCGCATTGCCGGGGTGTGATAGCAATAGCACACCGCCCCCCAGCGTTCCCGCGGGACAAACGTATTTGCAGAATGCGGGGATACCGTTGTAAATGAGAGGAACCGCGATTACAAGCACAACCAACAGCACATATTTGAGATATGACAAAAGCCGTGTGTACCTGCTCTTCTTTACTTTGGGCGTCTTGATTTTATACAGAAGTTCCTGACCTAATCCCACGGGACAGAAGAAACCGCATATTGTTCTTGCAAACATCAGCCCGAACAGGGCTAAGATACCCAGTATGTAGAAGGGGGCGCGTTCGTTGGACTGCGCAAGCGAATCTTGAAGCGACCCCAGAGGGCAGGCTCCCACCGCGCCGGGGCAGGAATAACAGTTCATGCCGGGTACACAAAGATTTTTGTTGTTGCCCGTGTTAATTCTGCCGTTGACAACGCCTTTGATGTTGGCGTTGGTAAGCAGCGCCGCATACAGCTGTATAAGCCTTCGTTTTGTTGGTGCGTGGCTACGAAACCACTGCCCCGTTTTTATGAAAAATGATTTTACATTACCCAAGACCGATACACTCCATGCAGATATTTATCGCCTTTTCGAGTATACGCGACATATTGCCGTTGCATATTCCCGCGATTATGAACGAAACCGCAATAACGCCGACGGCTATTCTTACGCCAAGTAAGAAATATTTGTGGTGAATTACTTCAAGTACTTTTCCGTACCAACCTTCGTGTACCTTTTCAACAGGCTTGTTGCCTGCGGCAAGTTTTTTGGCGTGAGGAAGTTGAACTTTAGCCGAAGATGCCGCAACAATAAAGTAGTTGACCGCACAAATCAACACGCAACCGATAAAGGGCGACAGGTATTTAACCATTTCAAGAACTTCGTGCGTGACGTTCTCGGCGGGGAAATTAGAAGGAATTGCAAGGTATACAATAGTAAAAATAACGCTTATAGCTATCGCCACTGCTAAAATTATGCGGAGCGTTCTTACCTTCTTTTCTTCGCGTTTAATAAAGTCGAGCGAGGTTGCAAGTTCGCCTTCAGCAGTTGCGGGAATACGCTTTTTCAAGCGCATAAGCGCGTAGCAGTCGTCTTTTAAAGCAAGCCTTTTTTGTTTTACAGTGAAAACTTCCCATATAACAAAGCCGACGACAATAAGCGCAACCCACAGCCAGAACGCGGGCGAAATGCGGTTCACCCTGAATTTTACGTCCTCGGGCGTATAGATTATTACGTTGCCTGCGTTGACTCCCGTAAAGTACAAGTCAAGCACCTGCCATATGAACAGTGCCCCTACTATCACCGTCATTGCGGCGAGTACAATCGAAAAGCTTAAACGCACGGTCTTACAAGTTTTTTCACTCATATGCGCCTCCGTTTATATTATAACAATTTGTGTACCTTTCGTCAACTAATTGATACTTGACAAACCCTTCCAAATAGTTTATTCTATACATATGGACGCAAAGACATACAAAGGATATTTAAAGATATTGGGCGAAGAGCTTTTGCCCGCTATGGGCTGTACCGAACCTATTTCGGTTGCCTACGCCTCCGCGCTTGCGCGTGAAGTTTTGGGCACCCTGCCCGAACGCGTGGAAATAAGCGTAAGCGGAAACATTTTAAAGAACGTTAAAAGCGTTATCGTCCCCAACACCGGCGGACTTAAAGGCGTTTGCGCTGCCGCCGCAGCGGGAATTATTGCGGGGAATTCCGACAAGAAGTTACAGGTTTTGGAAGGCTTGTCCGAACAGACACGCAAAGATATTTCGACCTTTTTAAACAGCTGTAATTTCAGCGTTATGCACGCGCAGAACGGCTGTGTGTTCGACATAGGCATAAGACTTTTTGCAGGTAACGACAGCGCGTTCGTGCGCATAGAAGGATACCACACAAACGTTGTATGCGTTGAAAAGAACGGCACGGAGCTTGTGCATAACGAGTGTTACAAGGAAAGCAAGCTTACAGACAGGTCAATTCTCAATGTCAAGGACATAGTCGAATTTGCAAACACTGTCAAGCTTGAAGACGTTGAAGAGGTAATTTCAAGGCAGATAGAGTTTAACTCCGCTATTGCCGAGGAAGGTCTTACAAACGACTACGGCGCGAGGGTGGGAAAAATACTCCTCTCCGCCTACGGCAAAAACGACGTGCATATACGCGCAAGGGCAACGGCGGCGGCAGGTTCGGACGCGAGAATGAACGGCTGTTCCCTTCCCGTTGTAATCGTATCGGGCAGCGGAAATCAGGGCATGACTGCGTCCCTTCCCGTTGTCGTGTACGCAAAGCATCTCGGCGTTTCGCGTGAAAAGCTTATCCGCGCGGTTACGTTATCCGACCTTATCACCATTCATTTAAAGACGGGCATAGGCAGGCTTTCGGCTTACTGCGGTGCGGTAAGCGCGGGCGCGGGTGCAGGCGCGGGCATATGCTATCTGTACGGCGGAAGTTACGAAGATATCTCTACAACGGTTGTAAACGCGCTTGCAATCGATTCGGGACTTATCTGCGACGGTGCGAAGTCAAGCTGTGCGGCAAAGATTGCGACAGCCGTTGACGCGGGACTTACTGGCATGGAAATGTGCCGTCAGGGCAGCGAGTTCCACGGCGGTGACGGTATACTCGAAAGCGGAGTTGAAAAAACTATTGACAACGTTTCCGACCTTGCCCGCATAGGTATGCGCGAAACCGACGAAGAAATAATAAGACTCATGATTAAAAATATTTAAGCCTTACGCTTAAGCGGCGCAACCTTACGTTGACGGCGTATCTTAATTGCGCTTGCACCTGATTGACAGCACGCATATCAAACGATAAAAAATTATAGCGCGTTACTTCATTTAAGAAGTAGCGCGCTATATTTTTTGTTGTTTAAATTTAGGACGACAAATTAAAATTTATATAACCGAATAATAACGGCGTACAAGAAACCAACTTTTCTTTTTCTTTATATTCTTATCAATGACGTCGAAAGTGGAACCTAAAAACGAGACGGTGATTTTAACCATTTTATTTTCACTGTTTATATCATTAATCAAATTTATTAAATCGCAATTATCCAAATGCATATGACCAATGTATTTGGATTTTCTTTTACAATGATAATACGTCACAAGCGTTTCGTCGATATCAACGCTAAAATTCAATTTAATGTTTCCTAATTCCCACCACAACAAATCCTTTCCAATATCTACCTTACCTTTTAAAGTCATTAATTTTACGGAATCAATTATTACAGAAACCTTGTCACAATTTTGTTTATCCATATTGCTCTCCGAAAGCTTTTAATTTATCTTTGTATTTCGTGTTTAAAATACTGTTCCTGAAAATTGACTTGCTTTTCTATTTGCTCGTCGCTGAAACTCATACCGTCGGGAGCGACTACCCATTTTTCTTCCACATCGTCATAGCGGTGTATTATTGCAATTACTCTGCCCGTGAACTCTTCCACCGCCCTATCAACGCCCAAAACATATGCGTCCTGCTCCTCTCCGTCGGGTGCAATAATACCCCCGATATAACCGTAGTTTACTGGATATATAATATCGCTGTGTTTGGGGTGACGGCTGCCGAGCGGTCGGTCTATTGTTACTTTTACAATCTTTCCTATCATAACTTCTATTAGGTTAATACCCCGCCGGGCGTTTTGCGCACGGCGGGGTTAATTATTAATATTTTAACCAGATATACATCAGCACTACCACTATGCCCATACCAAGCAAGAAGATTGCCAGATACGGCATAAACGCTAAAAATGCGCTTTTAACCATTTGCCAGTATTCCCTGCGGGATACGGCGTGCCTTACCTTCTTTCCCTTGCCTTCGTTCTTTTTAGAAGGGTCATACCACCTGAACCCCTCTACGTTCATATCGGCAAAGGATGTCTGCATATCAAGGTCGTCGTCCTTCTTATTTTTTCGGGACATCTTTTTCTTCCTTATTACTCAAAGCCTCGCCTACCGCCTTTTCAGCCTGCTCTTCGATTTGGGGCGAAACAACGTTATTGTTCTTGTCCGCGCCGCGGAGTTTATCCGTCCACTTCGTCCAAAACTGCTTTTTGGCAAGCTCCGCCTTCCTCTCTTCCTCCTGCTTGCGCTCTTCCTCGTATTTGAGTTCAAGCTGTTCGGTCTCCTCTACCGTGTTGTAAAGGTGACATGCACAGAAGTGTCCCTCTTCAACTTCCTTATATAAAGGCGCAACGCGTCCGCAGATATCCATACACTTTTCACATCTTGTATGGAACTTACAGCCGCTGGGCGGATTGACGGGCGAAGGGATATCTCCCTTTAAAATAATTCTGTTCATCTTCACGTGCGGGTTGGGCACGGGAACAGCCGAGAACAACGCTTTGGTGTACGGGTGCAGAGTGTTATTGAAGATAGCGTCCCTCGAACCGTACTCTACCATTGTGCCGAGATACATAACGCCTACTTCGTCGGATATGTGCTTGACGACGGATAAGTCGTGCGAAATGAAAATGTACGTAAGGCCCAAAGACTTTCTCAGCTCGATAAGCATATTGATTATCTGCGCCTGAATTGAAACGTCCAAAGCCGATACAGGCTCGTCGCAGATGACGAGTTCGGGCTTTAACGCAAGGGCGCGCGCGATACAGATACGCTGTCTCTGACCGCCCGAAAACTCGTGAGGATATCTCTCGAAATAGTGGGGCTGAAGTCCGCACATATGCATTACGCTTAAAACGTAGTCCTGATATTCGCTTTTTGAAACTATATTATGCTGGCGCGCCGCCTCGCCTATAATTTCGCCGACCGTAAGCCTCGGAGAAAGACTTGCATAAGGGTCCTGGAAAATCATCTGCATATTGGGGCGCAGTTTATCGAATTCACGGTTTTTAAGGTCGGAAATCTTCTCCCCGCGGA
>JAIDSQ010000138.1 GCA_029061155.1 Clostridia bacterium | reverse complement strand
TATAAATTATTGCCTTAGGTCCACGTGATGTCGTGAAATGGAGTTGTTAGAAGATAATTCTGTTTCTGGAATGATATCTAAGGATGGTTATTTTACTTATAGTTTTAGTAAGGATAGAGCAATTCTTACATTAGAAAAAGATGCTCATATGGCTTTGCTTAATATAAATAAATATGTTGATGATTACTTATGGTTTTTTATTATTTAAAAATAGGGAGATTGAATGAATCTTAATGGAAATAATGTTATTGATTCATTAGAAAGTTCTTTAGATGAAGATATGTTTTTGGTAGTTAAAGGAGAAGGAAGTTTAACTATAAAGACAGTGTTAGAACACGAAAAAAATGAAAATCCTTATTCTATAGTGGCGATACTATATACAAGATATAATGAACAAACAAAGGAATATGAGGATGAAATATATTTTTTCGTGATGAAAGTGGGAGGTTTATGTCGTTTTCCAATATGCAGGAAATTGGCATGGAATAAAATAAAAAATGATGCTTTGTTAAGTGGGTAGCGATATAGAATTTTTTTCAAAATATCATTATAAAGACAAATATAGCGAATTATGCAAATGGATGTTGTACTAATCAATTCGGTGCAACAGCTATTTTATTTATTTTTCTAAAAGCATACAATAAATCATACACCCATAAACGGACATTTCCTCGCAAAATCAAACAAATAAAAAAGCAAATCTAATAGCTACTGTCAATTCCGAGCAGCGGCTTTATTTTATGCATAAGGTATATAAAAATAATTAATTTATTTGATTTTCATAAAAAGCTATTGACATTTACTGTTATTTTGTTTATAATTAAAACAGATGTTGCAAAACATGCGATTTAATATAATGGGGATGATAAAGTGCCGCCGAAAGCAAAATTTACAAAGGAAGAAATTATCGAAGCCGCTTTGGAGATAGTTAGAAACGAGGGCTTTCCCGCATTGACCGCAAGAGCCTTGGGCGCAAAGCTAGGCAGCTCCGCAAGACCGATATTTACTGTATTTCAAAGTATGGAGGAAGTCCAGCAAGCCGTTATTGACGCGGCAAAGGAACTGTACAGAGAATACGTTAAAAGAGGACTTTTAAACACTCCCGCATTTAAGGGTGTGGGAACGCAGTATATTCTTTTCTCCATAAATGAACCTAAGCTCTTTCAACTTTTGTTTATGGGAGAGCATACCGACGTCCCGGAATTGTCTGCGGTGCTTCCTATCATTGACGAAAACTATGAGGAAATACTTTCGTCAGTAAAGGACGGCTACGGCTTGCCGCGTGAAACTGCGGAAAAGCTGTACCGCCACCTTTGGATATACACCCACGGTATTGCCGCCTTGTGCGCAACAAAAACCTGCCGATTTAC
>JAIDSQ010000137.1 GCA_029061155.1 Clostridia bacterium | reverse complement strand
ATGTACTTTCAGATATATCAAGCTTTTTGGCTATCTCCTTATCAGTTGCGCCGTTCCTGACCCAGTCTTTTATTTCTTCTAATCTCGGCGCTACGTGGGTTTCGTATTTGCTTGGTCTCACCACGATTGCCTCCTATTTTTTACATAAAAAAAGCACCGTCGGACAAGCCAAGGTGCTTTGTTAATAAAAAAATATTAATTAGTGAGCCTAAATACTTTTTATCAAAGATTTAATATGAAACTCTTCGTAAGCTAATTTGTCACGATATTTTTCAGCTTCTATTTTTGATTTAAACTCTCTAATATGTTTTTTTCTTTCATCCAAGTCAGGAGGAGGAGTAGCATTTAATGGAGATATATTTTTTTTATCAAATATCCAATAAATTATTTCATAATCGGTTCCATCTTTAGACTCATCCCACCATTCTTTAACATCATCAATTTCTTTTTTGTTTAGAGAATACTTTGCTACAGGTCGAAAACCCGCATAATTATAAGCCTTCCATAAAAATGAAACATTATAGCAATCTAATTTCAGTCCACTGTATATCAATGAAGCGGTCAGCAAATTTTTGCTTACTCTTGAATAACCGTCTGCTCCTATAACAGAAATGACTTCGCCATCATTAGTAATAGCGGCTGTTGCAACAACTTTGTCATCATCAAAGATGCCTAAAAATGATTTACAGTTTCCCTCGTAAAAACTGCCCTCTCGTATCAAAACAGTATCGGATCTTTGACGCTGACTTCTTATTTTTAAAAAATTTGTATAAAAGTCATTGAATTCAATTGGTCTAACTTGCCAAAATTGTGTCATCAATTGTGCCATCATTAGTTTCTATCCTCATGCATTAAAAAAGTAAAATTGCAATAGCCTCATCTACTGTAAGATTATTAGATATACAGCTTTGAACAAAACGATCTGTAACTTCTTGATTAATAAAAGTTTCATTTACTTCTTGCTGTCTAAGTTTGTTACAAATGCTATTTTTTAAAATAGTCTCATATTCATTTAGCTGTTGATTATAGGTTAACACTCCTACCTGCCCCCTTAATCCCTCAAGTTGCTTTTTGAGGCGTCTAATATTTGACTTCGAGCGGCGTGGCTCTTCATGTACCGATACACTTTGTACTGGTGTACCCTGTACCGGTACATTATGTACTGGTATGCCCTGCACTGCTAAACTACGTACTGGTATACCCTGTACTGGTATACCCTGTACTGGCACATTATGTACTGATATGCCCTGCGCTGTTACACTAAGTACTTGTATACCTTGCACTGGTACACTACGTACTTGTACTCCTTTTTCTTCAGTGTAACCATTTATTAATTCTTTTGCGCTTACGTTTTCAAGAACTTTAGGCATATTATTTCCTCTTCTGTATAATTTAAATAAAGTTTACAAATTTTTATTATAATAAATTATTTTAAATTAATTGTCAATAGTTAATGCTTTAAAGTTTTTCAATAAATTTTATTAATTCTGTCACAAAAATAAATTTAAATGTGTCAATTGAAGCTTTTAAATTCTTGTGTAATTATAGTCTTTTAACAGCTTTTTAAACATTTTATTCTCAAAACAAAAATTATAGACCATTAATGTTTCAATCAACAGTACATAAAATAAACCACCCCGATATTCTCGCGGGATGGTTTTAAGGAGCATTGAAAGCGTGTTTATCGTCGCGCTTTCATATTAATATTTTACCGCAGCTTTTAAGTAAAATAGTCTTAAATACTTGGACTTTTAGAATAATTTCAGCTCCAAAGCCCACATAAAGGCAGTTTGCATAATATCTTCTAGCCAGTAGAAATATGTAGCACGGCTTATTCCTATTTCTTCACAGGTTCGCCATATACTCTTTCTCTCTATATACCGCTTACGCATAAGCTTATCCTTATGCTCCCACTTAAACTTGTCAAGTGTCTTCTCAAAAACTTTTACCCAGCCGAGCATCTGCTCTGTCTCGTATATAGCACGAATCATGAGCTGCTCGTTTTTATTTCCGGAAGAAGTCTTAACGCGTTCCCCATCGGGAGCGGAAGAATTATAAGCTACTGCGGTAACGGTATGGTTAGTTGCTTCGCGCCTGTTCCATTCGTATTTATAAAATTCGCGCTCTATTGTCTTTCTTTGCTGTTTAGTCATTTAAATCCCTCCACATAGCACCACGACTGCGGCGGGCAGGTTATCGGTTTAACTCCTAAACACTTATAACAACCTAAACCTGTCTTGTTGCAGTCCTTATTTTTACAAGTACCAGCAACTACTTCTTTATAAGGATAAAACTCTCCAAGCTCTTTCGGCTTGTCGTAGATTTTAAGGTCGGAGATGTGCCAACCGTAAAGTTGTTTTTCTTTGCCGTACGCATTAATTTCTGCCGTTGAAAGGCAAGTATCGTTACTGTTCCAGTCGCTGATCTGCCAATCATTGTTGTAGAAGAATCGCTTCGTAATCGGGTTGTAGTCGGGTATCATCTTGTCTATCCTATCGCACACAAAATCGCCGATAACTTTTTGCCTTTTAAAATAAA
>JAIDSQ010000136.1:13974-17792 GCA_029061155.1 Clostridia bacterium | reverse complement strand
AATCAGGGCTCGTCAGGCGTTGACAGGAGCGGTGAATTTTTTACTCAGCTCCAAGGCGAAAATTCCGCCCTCAAGCAGGAGCTTTTATATCTCGCTAAACAGAGCGAGAATATTTATGCAGGCCTTGCCGAAAAGATAACCGAGCTGTCCGAACAGGCTAAAGTCCGCGAGAACGCAATGAACAGTTTTGCGGACAGGCTGAACGACGTTGCCGAGCAAGCCAAAAAGGGTGAGGAGTCGTATTCTATCATAGCCGACAAGCTTACCGAACTTGCCGAGCACGGCAAGCGCAGTACCGAGCTTTATAACGGACTTTCTAACAGGCTTGACGTAATTTCCACATTCACTTCAAGCGGGGCATACGTGCCCGCGGCAGAAAGGGTTGAAAGTAAAGTCGACCTCAGCGAAGTGCTTAATAGAATCGACGCGCTTTCCGACAGAGTGGAAAGAATTCAGACGGTCGGGCAGCCGCAGCCCGTCGTTTTACAGACGACAGGTCAGCCCGCAAACGTAGATTTGTCCAAGGTGCTTGAAAGACTTGACGTACTTGCAGACCAGATAAAGAAGAGCGAGCGCGCCTACGGCGAACTTTCCGACAAAGTTATGGAAAGAAAGCCCGCCTCAAGAAACGACTATTCGGGCGAGGATATAAACGAGATATTCGACAAGATGAACCGTATATCCGACCAACTCAGAAGGAGTGAAAGCGCGCACTCAATGCTCGCCGATAAATTTGAAATTCTTTCAATGCGCGTAGAGCAGTACGCATACGAAAGCAACAAGGGTATGCCCGCATACCGTCAGCAGCCTCAGATAGTTACCGCACCCCCTACGGTAGTTAAAGAAGAGAAGGAGATTGACTACGACAAGCTTGCGCAAAAGGTTGCGTCGCTCATCTCCGCGCGCGAAGTCGTTTCCCCCGACTATATCGCGTCAAAGGTTGCAGAACAGATTATAATTCCCGAAGTCGAGGCACCCAACGTAAACGTTTCGGTAGACGCAGACTATATCGCGTCCAAGGTTGCAGAAAAAATCGTTGTGCCCGAAGCTAAGTCCGTTGAACTTGATATGGACTATCTTGTAAAGCAGGTGGCGGAACAAATCGTTGTGCCCGAGGCTAAGCCCGTCGAAGTCGACCTTGACTATATTGCAAAACAAGTGGCGGAACAAATTGTTATTCCCGAAGTTAAACCCGCCGAGGTTGACGCCGACTATATAGCAAAGCAGGTTGCTCGGCTTATGGAAGAGTACACAGCCAATGACGGTGCGGTAGAACATATTCCTCTCTTTGACGAGGAAGTGCTTTCTGAAAAGATTGCAGAACGCGTAGTCGAACTCCAGCCGGGAATTTTACACGACGATGAAGATATCGTAGAGAAAATCGCACAGCGCGTTGCCGAGCTTAAGCCCGTTGAAGAAATTCAGGCGCCCGCAGATATCGACAGCGACGAACTTGCAGAAAAGATTGCACAGAAACTCAATCTTACCGAGGCACAGAAAGAGCTTGCACCCGCGTCTGCGGTTGATATTGACGAAGAGGACCTTGCCGAAAAGCTTGCAGGCAAGTTAGGCGTATACACCGCGCAGGTGCTTGCGCCCGTAGTTCCCGCTCAGGCAAGTATTGACGAAGAGTCGCTTGCACAGCGCATTGCCGAAAAGCTTGGCAATGTAAACTTAAAACCTGCGCCCGCATACGACGTGGACGAGGAAGAACTTGCCGACGCAATATCAATAAAGGTAGGTTCGCTTAAAGCAGAGGACTTTGAAATACTTGTAGACGACGAAGGCTGTTCGTCCATTTCCAAGGGCATAGCCGACAACCTCGACTACAATATGATTTCAAATATAATATCAGACAAACTGCGCGAGGCGTTGGACCTTGCAGCCGTAAACGCTCCCGACTACGAAGAGATGGCGGAGCGCATAAGCGAGAAGATTACGGTTGCGGGAATAAACGAGGACGCTATCGCAGACAAAGCGGCAGCCGTTCTTTCCAACTACCTGCCCGAGTTTGATACCGACGAAATTGCCGACAAGGTTACGGGCGCGGTTATCGACGTAGTAAGCGCAATCCCCACGCCTACGTTTGACAGCGAAGAAATTTGCAATACCATAACCGAAAGACTTATCGAGTCGCAGGAAGACCACGACTACGACATAGTAATAGATGACGAAGGCATTGCAAGAATTACCGAGCTTGTTTCCGAAGAAATCAACCGCGACACGGGCGCGCGCTTTGACCAGGTTGAAGAAAACATTCAGAAACTTTCGGACGTCATTACGCGCATTGACGAAAACATTGCGGCGGAAGAACAGGCTGAAACCGAGGACGGCGACAACGCGCTTGATGACGTTGTGTCCCGCCTTGACGTCATAGAAGAGAACGTCACCAAGCTTACCGAACTTCTGACTGCCGAAGAAGATGAGGTCGCGGAAGTCGAAGACGAGCAGTATGACGAGGACGAAGACGATTACGACGCACTTTCCGAAGTCGTATCCCGCCTTGACGTTATTGAAGAGAATATAACCAAGCTTACCGAGCTTATCACAAGCGAAGAAGAAGTTGAAGAGTACGCCGAAGAAGAGGACGAAGTTCAAACGGAAACCGAAGAACAGGCGCATACTTCTCCTGTAATTTCCGAAAGCGTTGCGACGGAGATTGAAAAGGTAAGCACGCGTCTTGCTGGCGTTGAAGAGAACGTGGCGAAGATTGCCGAGTTCCTTGCAGCAGGCGAACAACAGACCGAAGAAGAGGAAGAACTTGCCGAAACGGAAGAAGTTTCCGAAGAAAGCGAAGAGCACGAGGAAGAAGATTACACCACTCTTTCGGGCGCCGTTGCCGACGAAGTTGAAAAGAGAGTTTCCGAAAGACTTTACGGCATTGAGGACAACATTGCAAAACTTTCCGAGCTTTTGACCCCCGCAGAGGAAGACAAAGAAGAAGTTGAGGAAACCGAAGACGAAGAAGAGGTTGAAGAAGTCGAAGACGACTACGACGCACTTGCAGACGTCGTATCCCGCCTTGACGGCATAGAAGAAAATATAATCAAGCTTTCCGAACTGTTGACTTCGGAAGAATACGCTGAGGAAGTTATCGAAGAGGACTACACAGTCATTTCCGAAGCAGTTGCAAGTGAAGTCGAAAAGAGAGTTAACGTCCGCCTCGACAATATGCAGGAGAGTATCTCCAAGATTACCGAGGTTGTCAGAACGGGAGCCGAGGAGGCTGCGTCGGAATTCTCCGATACAAAGCTTACCAACCTTTCCGTAATAGTCGCAACCGAAGTTCAGCGCGGTATTAACGAAAAACTCGACAATATCGAGGCAAGCATAACAACCCTTACCGAAAGTATCAACGCCGAGGAAGAAGTTCCCGAGTATGAAGAATACGAAGTATTGAACGAGGACGAAGACCATACTGGCATTTCGCAGGCAATCGCTCAGGAGCTTGCGGGGCGGTTCGATTCGATTGAGGAAGGTATTGCCAAGATTAACCAGACAATAACAGAAATTCAGGGCGATGAAGACTATACCGTTCTTTCAACGGCGGTTGCCGACGAAGTTGAAAAGAGGGTTGCACCCCGCTTTGATACGGTTGAAGAAAGCGTTGCAAAAATCAACGAGGCTGTAGCTCCCGAAGAAGTTGAAGAAACCGAGGCAGAAGACGACTACACCGCTCTTTCCGTAGCAGTAGCGGACGAAGTAGAGAAACGCGTTAACTCCCGCCTTGAAGGACTTGAGGAAAACGTTGCAAAAATCAACGAGGCAATTTCCGCCGAGCCCGAGTATGAAGAACAGGAAGAGGAAGTAGTCGAAGA
>JAIDSQ010000136.1:0-13874 GCA_029061155.1 Clostridia bacterium | reverse complement strand
CGAGCCCGAGTATGAAGAACAGGAAGAGGAAGTAGTCGAAGAGGACTACACCGCCCTTTCAACGGCAATAGCGGATGAGGTGGAAAAGCGCGTCAATTCTAGACTTGAAGGACTTGAAGAAAACGTTGCAAAAATCAACGAGGCGATTGCAGCCGAACCCGAGTACGAAGAACAGGAAGAGGAAGTAGTCGAGGAAGATTACACAGCCCTTTCGACGGCGGTAGCGGATGAAGTAGAAAAGCGCGTCAACTCCAGACTTGACAGTGTTGAAGAGAAAATTTCCACAATACTTGCAAACGGCATTGTTGCGGCGGAAGCAGCGGCAGCGGCTCAGTCGGCAGCGGCTGAAGAAGAACTTTCCGAGGAGGAACCGCTTGTCACGGTAAGCGACATTGTCGAGGACATTCCCGAAGAGACCGAAGAAGAGATAGAAGAACTTCAGGAGGTTGAAGAGGCTGCCCCACTGACAACAACGGCGAAAGCCCCACTGCAATCGGCAGCGGTAAGCCCCGAGGAAGAAGAATTCGCAGAAGAGGAAGAAGAACCTGACGAAGAAGACTTCTTAATAGACGTACTGGATATGGACGCGTTCTCCGACGACGAGCTTATGCCCGGCGAAGGTGCGGATTATCACGACGGCGTGGACTTTGAAAATATGATGAAGTTCAAGCGCAGTTTCATTGCGAGAATTATCCAGTCCAACGACGAATACAAGCAGTATTACGGCGAAGTTAAACACGCGCTGTTGTCTTACAGAAAGGTAAATTCCAATGTCGCTTGGGGCGCGGAGCGCTTTAACAAGGGCAGGGAAACGATTGCAAGAATGAAAATTCGCGGCAAGACGCTTTGCCTGTATCTCGCTTTAGACCCCAACGAATATAAGACTTCCGTCTACCACCACATCGACGTTTCGGACAATAAGTCCGTAGCGGGCACGCCTATGATGGTCAAGGTTAAGAGCAACCTCGGCGTAAAGAAGGCTATAAGGCTTATCGATGAAATGCTTGCAAAACGCAACGGCGAAAAGAAAGAAATTCCCGAGCGCGATTACGCGGCAATGTATCCTTACGAAACCATCGAGGAACTGATTGACGACGGTCTTGTAAAGGACGTAAGAAAGAAATAATTTTAAAGGGGGTTGATATTTCGTCAGCCCCTTTTTATAGTAAACTGGAGAATTAAGTGGACAATAAAGAAAAAGTAAATGATAAAAAGGTAAAAATGCGCCGTCCGCCCGCAAAAAAGCAGATTACGGACAAGCGCAGACATACTGAGAATAAAAACACCAGAACCGCCAGAACGGTAAAAGCGGTTGAGCGCACGCCCGTTTTAAAACGCGTCAAGCGCAAAATACCCCCCGTCAGGATAATATTTTTAGGCGGCGTAGGCGAGATAGGCAAAAATATGACCGCAATTGAGTGCGGCGATGACATAATAATTATCGACGCGGGCGCAATATTCCCCACGGAGGAAACGCCTGGTTTCGATCTGATAGTACCCGATATCACCTATCTTGTGGAAAACAAGTCGAAGGTGCGCGGCGTAATTTTAACGCACGGTCACGAGGACCATATAGGCGGAGTTCCCTACCTTTTAAAGGAACTTAAAATACCCGTAGCAGGCACTAAACTTACGCTTGCGCTGGTAGACAATAAACTGCGCGAGCACCGCATAAACGACGCTAAACTTATAACAATCGCGCCCGGTCATACGATACAGATGGGGTGTTTCAAGATACACCCTATAAACGTAAATCATTCCATAGCAGGCTCGCTTGCGTTCAAAATTCAGACGCCGCAGGGCGTAATTTTCCACAGCGGCGACTTTAAAATCGACTTGACCCCTGTTGCGGGAGAACCTATCGACCTTAAAACCATTTCGGAAACGGGCACGGCGGGCGTTCTTTTATACTTGGGCGAAAGCACAAATATAGAGCGCGCGGGCTTTACAATGAGTGAAACGGTAGTTGGCTCAACGCTTGACAGACTGTTTTCCGATAATGCCGAAAGAAGGCTGATAGTTGCGACGTTCGCATCCAACGTGCACCGCTTACAGCAGATAATAGACCTTGCCGTAAAATATAAGCGCAAAGTCGCGCTGTCGGGCAGGAGTATGCTTAACGTTGTCGAGGCGGCTGAGAAGATAGGTGAAATTCATATCCCCGACGGCGTCGTTATCGATATGTCCAAGACCAAAAACCTTAAGGACAGCGAACTTGTAGTAGTTTCTACGGGCAGCCAGGGCGAACCCATGAGCGCGCTTACAAGGATGGCAAACGGCGACAATCAGCAGGTGACGGTAGGCAAAAACGACACCGTAATAATTTCGGCGTCGCCAATTCCAGGCAATGAAAAGCTTGTGTACAGAGTAATAAACAACCTGTACAGAAGGGGCGCGGACGTCGTGTACGAAAGTCTTGAAAAGATACACGTGTCGGGACACGCCTGTCAGGAAGAGCATAAAATAATGCACACACTGTTAAAGCCCAAATATTTCATACCAGTGCACGGCGAATACAGGCACCTTAAAAAGCATATGCTCCTTGCCGAACAGTTGGGTATGCCCGAAAGCAGGGTATTCATTCCCGAAATAGGCAACTGCATTGAAGTAACTTCAAACGGCATAAAGCGCGTTGAAAACGTGCAGGCGGGTTCGCGCCTTATCGACGGCGAGGGCATTGAGGACGAGAAGGCGAGCATGGTAATTGAGGACAGGCGCCAGCTTTCCGAAGAGGGCTTGTTCATTGTGTCCGTTGCGGTATCGGGCGGTGAAGTGGTCGGCGAACCGGCAATAAATTCCCGCGGTTTTGTGTTTGACTTCCACCGTGATTACAACAAGGAAATACGCGAAGTAATTGACCGCGCAATAAGCAGTTACGATTTGTCACGCGGAACAATAGACGAATTCAAGCGCATTATAAAGCGCAGTTTAAGAAATTATTTGATGAAAAAGACTAAGCAGTCGCCTATGATTGTTCCTGTTGTGGTAGAGTTATAAAGATGGATAATTTTACTTACGCCCACAACGATACCTCGGAAGGGGAAAGAGAGAGCGTTACGGCAAAATTCAATAAGGCAAAGCTGTCCGAAAATATTCAAAAGCTGAGGGAGAGCGCGTTCGCGCGCGGAATACCCACCGCCGACGACGAAACGATAGGCTTTTTGAAAAACCTCGTCCTCGCCGTTCAGCCGCAAAACATTCTTGAACTCGGCACGGCAACAGGAATTTCGGGCGCGGTTATGTTGAAGGCGTGCCCCACGGCAAAGCTTACCACCGTAGAGCGTGACCAAAACTTTTACAAAGAGGCGTGTGAAAATTTTTGTAACCTTGGTTTAAGCGGGCGCGTCAATGCGATTTTTGGCGACGCAGGCGAAGTTATACAAACGCTTGACGGCACATACGATTTCATCTTTTTAGACTGCGCCAAGGTGCAATACGTCAAGTACCTGCCGACCCTTAAAAAGCTTTTAAAAAGCGGCGGCGTGCTGCTTGCAGACGACGTACTTCTGTACGGCTGGCTTACAGGTCAAACGCCCGTTCCCCCCAAGCGCAAAATGCTTTATATGCACTTAAAGGAATATGTGGACGCAGTCACTTGTGACGAAGAACTCAGTACTACAATCTTAAATATAGGCGACGGTATTGCACTATCGGTTAAATTATGAAAAACATACATCGCGTGATACTGCGTTGTGCTTACGGTTTTCCTCGGTTACGTACTTCTATGTACGCGCCCTCGGCAAATCGGCGCACGCCTTGTCTGACGCGCGTCTGTTTTCCATAGCATAAGGTTATTAATGAACGTAGAACTTTTAGCCCCCGCGGGCAATTATTCAAAACTAAAAACGGCAATCTATTTCGGCGCGGACGCCGTATACATAGGCGGAAAAGATTTTTCGCTCCGCTCCTTTGCAGACAACTTCACGCGTGACGAGCTTGTTTCCGCAGTCGATTTTGCGCATAAGCTCGGCAAAAAGGTGTATGTAACCGCAAATATATTTGCAAAAAACAAAGACCTTACTTTGCTCGAAGATTACTTTAAATTTCTTGAAAGCGCGGGCGCGGACGCCGTCATTATTTCGGACAGCGGCGCTTTTTACGCCTGCCGTAAGAGTGCGCCCAAACTTCCCGTACATATTTCAACGCAGGCAAACCTCACCAATAAGTATTCTGTAAAATTCTTTTACGAACAGGGCGCGGCAAGGGCAATTCTTGCACGCGAGCTTTCGCTTGAAGAAATTTCCCAAATTCACGAGTATGTGCCTCAAATGGAGCTTGAAACCTTCGTTCACGGCGCAATGTGCATTTCGTATTCGGGCAGGTGTTTGCTTTCCGACTATCTTGCAAACCGCCCGTCCAACCGCGGCGAGTGCGTGCAGGCGTGCCGTTGGAATTACAGCGTAAGAAAGAGCGACGCTCACTCCGACAGCGGTTTTCTTGACGTGGAAGAAGACGAAAGGGGAACATACATTTTCAACAGTAAAGACCTGAATATGTCCGCCCACTTAAAAGAGCTTGAAAAGGCGGGTGTGTGCTCGTTTAAGATAGAGGGCAGAATGAAGTCTGAATACTATCTTGCAACCGTTATAAATGCCTACCGCCGCTGTATGGACGGCGGGTTCAATAAAACGGTCGAGCGCGAGCTTTTGACCGCCGCCCATCGCGACTATACCACCGCTTACACCCTCGGTGAAAATAATAAAACTGTCAACTACACCGACAGCCAGACCAAGGGCGACTGTGACTATATCGGCAATGTTTTGTCGTCGGACGGCAAATTCGCCGTAGTCGAAATGCGCACAAGGTTCGCAGTCGGCGATAAGCTCGAAGTGCTGTCGCCTTCACAAAATTTCGGCAAAAGTTTTGTTGTGGAAAGCGCAAAAAAGAGCGACGGCGAAAGCGTAACGGACTGCAAGCTAGTTCAGGAACATTATACGATAAATTGTCCGTATGCATTATCCGCGGGCGACATTCTGAGAAGAAGGAAGTAATATGGACTACGCAGTTAAAAATATTTACGGCAAAACCAACACAAATAAAGTAAGCGTAAGCGTGCCCGGCTCAAAGAGCATAACCGCGCGCGCAATGCTCATTTCGGCAATTGCCAAGGGTCAAAGCATTTTATACGGCGTGCAGTTTTCGGACGACTGCGCAACATTTTTGGAGTGTCTTAAAGATCTCGGTATCGAGAGCGAAGTAAACGGCACCACACTAAAAATAAACGGCTGCGGCGGCAGACTTCCTGTAAAAAAGGCGCATATAAACGTGGGAAGTGCGGGAACGGCCGCCCGCTTTATCCCTGCGCTTTTGGCGTTCTCGGACGGTGAGTTCACTGTGGACTCTTCCGAACAGATGAAAAAGCGCCCCGTTGAACCCCTTATAAAAGCGCTCGAACAGATAGGTGCAAAGTTCACCTTTTTGGAAAAGGAAAATTCCTTCCCCTTTATAATAAAGGGCACGTCGAAACCAAATCTGCAAGCCGAGGTCGATATCACTAACAGCAGTCAGTTTTTGTCCGCGCTGTTAATTTCTTCGGTTTGTGCGAAAAAGCCCTTTAACGTAAAAGTTGTCGGCTCGCACGGGCTTGATTACGTCAATATCACACTCAATATAATGTGGTCGTTCGGTGTAAACGTTAAGGAAGGCGAGGGCGAATACACCGTGTCGGGCAAGTACTCGGCAAAAAAATACGACATAGAACCCGACGTTTCAGCGGCTTCGTACTTTTACGCAATGAACAAAATTTTAGGTACGAACATACAAGTTCGGGGAGTTATGCCCCACAGCATGCAAGGCGACATCAGGTTTATCGAGCTTTTGAAGAACTTCAACGGCGGAAAGATTGATATGCACGAGTTTTCCGATCAGGCTTTAACCCTTTCGGCAATCGCGCCTTATCTCGACAGCCCCACCGAAATATGCGGGATTGAACATACGCGCAAACAGGAATGTGACAGAATAAATGCAATAGCCGTCAACTTAAAGGCAATGGGCGTCAAATGCGAAGAACGCCCCGACGGTGTTATTATATATCCTTCACAGCCCAAGCCTGCGCATGTCCAAACCTTCGGCGATCACCGCGTTGCAATGAGTTTTGCGTTGACGGGACTTCGCGCCGACGGAATAGTGATTAAGGACGCCGAAGTTTGTTCAAAAACCTTTAAGGAATACTTCACAGTACTGGACGAAGTTACAAGCAAGCTTATCTGACCCCGAAATTTTCGGGGTTTTATTTTGCGTTTTTTCAGGCAATATGATATAATGCGGTTATGGAGCGAATTGTAATACATTCCGATCTTAATAATTTTTACGCCTCGGTTGAAAGAAAACTCAACCCAGAGCTTGCGGGCAAGCCCGTTGCGGTGTGCGGAAGTAAGGAACTTCGGCACGGCATTGTGCTTGCAAAAAGCGAGGAGGCGAAAAAGAAGGGCGTTAAAACGGGCGAGGCAATCTGGCAGGCTCAGCGCAAGTGCCCTGATTTGATTATAGTTCCGCCCCATTTCGACCAATATATTTTGCTTTCAAAAAAAGTCCGCGCAATCTACGCGCGGTATACTGACCTTATCGAAAGCTACGGCATTGACGAGTGCTGGCTCGACCTTACTAAAAGCACGCTTTTGTTCCCCGAATTTAAGGGTGAAAAGTACGCCGAGACAAACGGCGAAAAGACTTTTTCCGAAGAGTTTTTAAAATATCTCGGCGACAAGATAAGAACGACCGTTAAAACCGAACTTGGCGTTACCGTTTCCTGCGGGGTGTCGTTCAATAAAGTGTATGCAAAATTGGGTTCAGACCTGAAAAAGCCCGACGGCACAACCGTAATTTCCAAGGCGAATTATAAGCGCGTGGTGTTCGGCTTACCCGTCGAGGACTTGCTGTACGTGGGCAACGCCACAAAACAAAAACTCATTCAGATGGGCATAACCACCATAGGTAAGCTTGCATTATCAGACGACGATAAAATTATTTCGGCTTTCGGCAAAGTGGGGCAGACCTTACTTAAGAACGCGCGCGGTGAAGATACCGACCCTGTCAGCCACATGGACGACAAGCGCGAATTGAAGTCAATCGGCAATTCCAGCACCTACGCCGAGGACATAACCAACCTCAACAGCATAAAAAGAAATTTGTACGTTTTGTCAGAAAGCGTCGCCTCCCGTTTAAGAGAAAGCGGACAGGGGCTTGCGGACACCGTGCATCTTTGGGTAAGGGACAGCGCATTGAACGATTTTTCCGTTCAGAAAAAAGTGAGGCATACAGCCCTGTGCGGTGAAATTGCCGAACACGCCTTTGACCTGTTTGTAAAGAATTTCACTCCGCCCTTTAAGGTCCGCTCTTTGGGCGTAACCGTTTCGGGGTTTGACAACGGTTCGTCGCAGCTTACGTTTGACGAAACAAACGGCAGCTACAAAAAGCGCGAAGCGGTGGAAAGGTGCGTGGACGCAATCCGTAAAAAGCACGGCTACGACAAGCTTCAGCGCGGAATAGTTTCCGAAGACCCCGAGGCAATGCACACCGATATCAAAAACAGCCATTTAATCAAACCCGCCAAAATAGACTACCCCGACGATAAATAAAATTTTTAATTTTTTGTTGCATTTTCATTTAATTAGTGTTAAACTGAATATGCGCTAATTAAATGACACATAACAGATACAACGGCATAGTTGTATCCATTTTTCCTGTTATGTGGGATTAGCGCAACTTAAAGGGTACTTTATGCGGACGCCCTTTATGGGGCGTTCTTTTTGTATTAAATATAATTTCGGGGGTTTTTCCAATGAAAAACAAATTTCTGATTGCATTTCTTGCTATCGTCAGTGCGCTTTGTTGCGCGTTCGGATTTGCCGCCTGTGACGGCGGTACTAAGCCTGACAACAGCGGTAATAAACCCGACAGCAGCACGTGCGAACACGAATTCGGCATGGACGCTTTTGAAAACGGTGAGCTCGGGCACTGGTTTTACTGCAAAAAATGCGGGGATAAAATAAATAAGCCGCACGAATATGACGATTCCCTTATTTGTGTTTACTGTAAATATCACGTACATGATTACAGTGCAAAGACGGTTTCTAATACGTATTTAAAAGAAAATGCAAACTGCGAACACGGCGACTTATATTATTTAAGCTGTAAATTGTGCGGAGCATCAAGCTGGGATAAGACATTTGAAAACGGCATGGCAAAGCACGATTTAACGCACGTACAGGAAATACCTTCAACCTGCTATGAAAAGGGCAATAAAGAATACTGGACTTGCAACACCTGCAAGCGTTATTTTGCAGACGAGGAAGGAAAGGACGTAATTTCTGATAAGACGACCGTTGAATACGAGATAAAGACCCACAACTATTCAAACGGTATCTGCAATTTGTGCGGAAAAGCGCAGGACAAGGACATTACATACACGTTTGCGCTCAACGACGACAAGCAGTCTTATACTTTGCGCGCGGTAAGAGGAACTGACGTAAAGGGTGAAATGACACTTCCCGCAGAGTTCAATGCAATGCCCGTTACAAGAATTGAGGGAATTGCAAGTTACGGTCAGATTTACGTTTTTGACGACGCGGAAATTACGGACATAATTATTCCCGAAGGCGTTACGTATATAGGTATCGCGGCGTTTGTCAACTGCAATTCACTTAAAAGTGTAACCATACCCGAAAGCGTCACAAGTATAGACAGGCAGGCATTTTATAAAAGCGGCAATGCGTTGGATATCACTGTTTCCAACGCCACTATCTATGGCGAGGCGTTCTATGAATGTAATCTTAACAACGTTACCGTAGGCAACGGCGCGACCTCTATCGGCAGTGAAGCTTTTTATAAATGCAGCATTAAAAACGCCGTAATAGGCACAGGAATTACAAATTTCGGTATAGGCGTTTTCCGTGAATGCAGCGGAATGGAAAGTGTCACTGTTCCGTTTATAAAGCGGCAGTCCGACAATTATAATTATAGTTTCGGATATAACTGGTTCAACAATAAAGTACCTTCCACCCTCAAAACTGTTACCGTTACGGGAACGGGTGATACGGCTATAGAAAGCAATTCTATTAACTGCGAATATATCGAAAATATTAATTTAGGCGACGGTATTGCGGCAGTTTGCGACCGCTCATTTTACGGCTGTACCGCACTTAAAAATATTACAATCGGCAGCGGGCTTGAGACTATCGAATACGGCGCATTTTCCTACTGTGAAGGTGTTGAAAATTTAACCGTTGACGGTAATAATCCCAACTTTATCTATGACGGCGGAATTATTTACAATAAGGACAAAACAAACGTAGTTGCGGCACTGCAAAAAATAAAGGACGAAGTAATTCTTCCCGCCGAAGTGAAATCTATCGGTGCCCGCGCGTTCAGCGGTTGCTCATTGATTACAAGCGTAACAATAGGCAATAACGTAACCTCAATCGGGGACAATGCGTTTGAAGGCTGCGCCGCGCTTACAAGCATCACAATAGGAAATAGCGTAACTTCTATCGGAGATAATGCGTTCAAAGGTTGCGCTGCGCTTGAAAGCGTAAACTATACAGGCAGTATAGCTGACTGGTGTCAGATCGGCGGACTTCATTACCTGATGTTTTTGGGTAAATCAGATAAAACGCTATACATAAACGGAAACAAACTGACCGGCGAACTTATAATTCCCGACGGCGTTACTTCTATAGAAAGTTATGCATTTTATAATTGCGACGGATTAACAAATGTTACAATACCTGACAGTGTTACTTCCATAGGCATTTCAGCGTTTAAAGGTTGCACTTCTGTTGAAAGTATTGTTTTACCATTTGTCGGAAATGAGCTTAACGGAACGGAAAATACGCACTTAGGTTACATTTTCGGCGCAAGCATTTATTCCGATAATAAAAAATCGTTACCCGAAACTTTAAATTCAGTTACAATAAACGGCGGTTCTTCAGTAGACGGCAATGCTTTCTATGAATGTGCGTCGCTTACAAGCGTAACTTTGGGCAACGGAGTAGTTTCTATCGGCGACCGTGCTTTTTATGATTGTGATTCGCTTGAAAATATAACAATTGGTAACAGTATAAATTCAATCTGCAGAGCGGCGTTCTATTATTGCGACTTACTTCAAAACATTTATTATAACGGCAATATTAAGAGTTGGTGTGAAATAGACGGTTTAAGCAATTTAATGGCATACGGCGCAAATAATAAAACTCTGTATTTAAACGGAGAAGAGGTAACCGAAATTACAATACCCGACGGTGTAACTGCTATCGGTGAAAATACTTTCAGAAATCTTTCCTCGCTTACAAGCGTAACAATAGGAAGTAACGTAGTTTCAATCGGCGATTATGCTTTCTATTGTACTTCTTTAACCGACGTAACAATCCCCGACAGCGTAAATTCAATCGGGCAATGGGCGTTCGGCGGTTGCTCGGATCTTGAAAATATAAACTATACGGGCGACATAGCAAACTGGTGCAAGATAAGCGGTTTAACCAATTTGATGTCATACGGCTCATGGGATAAAAAACTGTATTTAAGCGGAGAAGAAACAACTGAAATTATAATCCCCGACAGCGTGACTTCTATCGGCGAAAATACGTTCAGGGGTTTCTCTTCGGTAACAGATATAACGATAGGTAAAGGCGTAACGTCAATTGAAGAGGGAGCATTTTATAATTGCAAGTCTATTACCAATATAAACTATACGGGCGACATAGCAAGCTGGTGTAAAATAAGCGGCTTAGACAATTTAATGTTCCAGGGTTCAAGTAATAATAAGCTGTATTTAAGCGGAGAAGAAGTAACCGAGCTTGTAATTCCCGACGGCGTGACTTCAATAGGCTATGCAGCGTTCGGTTGTTGCACATCTATTACAAGCGTAACAATCCCCGACAGCGTGACGGAAATAAGCGATTATGCTTTCGTCGGTTGTAAAATCAAAAATGCGGTAATACCTGCTTTTGCCTGTAGCTATATCTTAAATTCCAAATTAGAAACAGTAGAGATAACAAGCGGTGATACTATCGAAAACAAGACATTCTATAATTGTACTTCGATTGAAAGTATAACAATTTGCCGCAGCGTTACTTCGATAGGTGATGAGGCGTTCTATGGTTGCGGCAGACTTACGGATATAACGATACCCAACAGCGTGACTTCAATAGGCACCGCGGCGTTCAGCGGTTGCAGCTCGATTACAAGTATTACAATACCTGACAATATGACTGCAATCGGTAACGAGGTGTTCTACGGTTGCAGCAATCTTGAGGGTATAACAATTCCCGAAAGTGTGACATCAATAGGCGATAAGGCATTCTATTACTGTAGTAAACTCACGGGCGTATTAATTCCGAACAGTGTGACTGAAATCGGTGATAGGGCGTTCTACAGTTGCGCTTCGTTAACAAGCATAACTATTCCCGAGGGCGTAACTTCAATAAGCGATAGTGCGTTCTATGATTGTACCTCGCTTACAACCGTAACAATCTCCTACGGCGTGAAAGAAATAGGCAGTTGGACGTTCGGCGGTTGCAGTAAGCTAACAAGTATAACCATACCAAACAGTGTAACTTCCATTGATAATGGGGCGTTCAGAGATTGCACTTCTCTTATAAGTATAACCATTCCCGACAGCGTGACAGCAATAGGTGATAGCGTGTTCAGCGGTTGCAGTAAACTTACAGGCATAACAATCCCCGACAGCGTGACTACAATAGGTGATAGTGTGTTCAGCGGTTGCAGTAAACTTACAGGCATAACAATCCCTGACGGCGTAACTTCAATCGGCAGCAGCGTGTTCAACGGCTGTACTTCTCTTGAAAGTATTACTTTGCCGTTTGTCGGTGACAGTATTAAAACTTCTTCCGATACGTACCAGTACCCGTTCGGCTATATATTCGGAACGCAACGCTATACGGGAAGTACGGAAGTTAATCAGCATTACTATGGTGAAACAACGGAAAATTACACAAGTGCAACATACTACATTCCGACGACACTAAGAGAAGTAGTTATAATGGGAGGCAATATCCTTTTCGGCGCGTTCAGCGGTTGTGCTATTCTTACGGACGTGACTTTACCCGACGGCATAACTTCTATCGGTAATCAGGCTTTTTATGATTGCAGTAGTCTTACAAGTGTTAACATTCCCGATACCGTAACTTCTATCGGCGATATGGCGTTTTATAATTGCAGTAGCCTTACAAGTATAAGTATTCCTGACGGCGTGACTTCGATAGGCGACGGGGCGTTTAACCAGTGTTCTGTGCTTGCGGATGTATCTATACCTGACAGTGTGACCTATATCGGCAGTTCTGCATTTGCAAGGTGCTTTGCACTCGTAAGTGTAACAATCCCTAACGGCGTTGCCGCCCTTAATAACAGCGTGTTCTATGAATGTTCATATCTTACGAGCGTATCAATACCCGACGGCGTGACTATTATCGATATGTTTGCGTTTGCGTATTGCGGCAATCTTACAAGCATAATTCTCCCTGACAGTTTAACCTCTATAGGCGGCGGCGCGTTCCATTATTGCGGCGGTATTACAAATATAAACATTCCCGACGGCGTGACTTCTATAGGCGGCGGCGCATTTGAAAATTGTACGTCTCTTGAATATAACGAATACGATAATGCGCTGTACCTGGGGAACGATAACAATGCTTACTTAGTGCTTATCAAGGCGCGTGATACAGATATTACAAGCTGTGAAATAAATGAACGTACAAAAATCATTTACGCACGTGCATTCAGCGATTGCAGCGGATTAACGGATATAACGATACCCGACAGTGTGATAGAAATCGGAGATAATGCATTCCTCGGTTGTCAAATCGAAAATGCAATCATACCCGCAATTGCCTGCAAATACGTAAATAATTCTAAATTAACAACTGTAGAAATTACGAGCGGGAATTCAATCGACGCATGGGCGTTCGCATATTATGCATCGCTTACAACTGTAATTATCCCCGAAAGCGTGACTGAAATAGGCGCACATGCATTCGACGGCTGTAGCGGACTTATAAGTATAACACTTCCCGGCGGTGTGACATCTATAGGTGAATTTGCGTTCAACGGTTGCCGCGGGCTTACAAGTATAATAATCGGTAATAATGTAACCTCTATCGGCAGTTGGGCGTTTAGCGGTTGTTCCTCGCTTACAGGCATAACAATTCCCGACAGTGTAACTTCTATCGGACGCGGAGCGTTCGACGGCTGCACGGCGCTTGAATATAATGAATATGACAATGCGCTGTATTTAGGAAACAGCAGTAATCAATATTTAGCGCTTATCAAGGCAAAATCTACGGACATTACAAGCTGTAACATAAATGCAAATACTAAGATGATTTACCATTCTGCGTTCGAGAATTGCAGCGGGCTTACGGATATAACTATCCCCGACAGTGTAACTTCTATCGGTCAGAATGCGTTCGCGGGTTGCAGTAGTCTTACAGGCATAATCATCCCCGACAGTATCACGGAAATCAGTTACGGCATGTTCAGTTGGTGTACTTCGCTCACAAGCGTAATCATTCCTGACAGTGTGACTTCTATAGGCGAGTGGGTATTCTCTAATTGCACTTCACTTACGTCTATAACAATCCCCGACAGCGTGACCTCTATCGGTAATTATTTATTCGATTACAGCACTGCGCTGACAAGCATAAATTTTGAAGGCACTAAAGAGCAGTGGAGGGCGCTTAAAGCAAACAGCTACTGGAATGAAAGTATTATAGGTAATTATACGGTAACTTGCAGTGACGGAACAATAAGTAAATACGAATAATTTTTCAGAACTACCCGTCGGGCGCGTACGCGCCCGACGGGTAGTTTAATTAAATAGCTATAATCAATGCTTATACAAAAAATAAATATACGAAAAA
>JAIDSQ010000135.1 GCA_029061155.1 Clostridia bacterium | reverse complement strand
CAAATAATCTTTGTTTTTTTCATTAAAATACCTCGCTAATTTTCTTTATTATATATTGTAAAATAAATAAACAAAAAAATCAATATATTGTCTTAAAATAGTTTCTTAAAAAAAATAAATGTGTTAAAATAATTTTGGTTTGAGTTAATTTTACGGTCGCGGGCAGTGTAAACTGCGTGAGGAAAGTCCGAGCATCACAGGGCAAGGGTGCCTGTTAACGGCAGGAGAAGGCGACTTCAAGGAAAGTGAACAGAAATATACCGCAAGCGTCAGCTTGTAAGGTTGGAATGGCGAGGTAAGAGCTCACCGTCCCTTCGGTAACGCGGGGAGCCAATTAAACCCCACCCGATGCAAGATTGGGATAAAGGCTGGCTTTAATGTCGGGACTGCCCGTCCGTCTTTATCCGCTAATATCGCTTAAACTTACAGGTGACTGTAAGAGTAGATAGATGACCGTACACGACAGAACTCGGCTTACAGATTAAGCTCAAATCCATATAAGCACCGCAGCGTAAATCCGCTGCGGTGCTTTCCTAATCTTCCAAGCCCGCAAGATAATCAATAGAAACGCAAAAGAATTTAGACATTGCGATAAGTTTTGAAAGTGTAGGTTCGCATTTATTTTGCTCCCATAAACTTATAATCGACTTGCCAACATCAAGCTCTTTTGCGAGCTGAATTTGATTAATATTCTTTTCCTGCCTTAAATAACGCAGCTTTTCTCCGAAAGTTTCCATATAAATATTTTCCCATTATTCTGGGAAAAATACTTGACTTCCCAGTATACTGGGAATATAATGTAAATATCTTACTACAAAGGAGAAGAAAAATGTTTTGTAAAAATTGCGGTAGAGAAATTAATGACAGCTCTGTTGTCTGTCCTCATTGCGGAGTGCAGGTTGGTAAATTTAACTCTGACGAACACAGTGAAGGCAACGCCCTTGCAATCGTGGGATTTGTATTTTCCTTCTTGATTGCAATTGTGGGGCTTATTTGTTCTATTCTTGGCTACAATAATGCAAAGAAGGGTGCGCCCTATAAAAATCTTGCGCTTGCAGGCATTATTATAAGTATCGTAAGTATGGCATTATACGTAGTAATACTCGTAATATCCTGTGCAGCGATAGCCACTGTTGTTTGAATATTTTAAAGTAAAAGCGGACGTCAAGTCCGCTTTTTTTATACCAAAATCATATAGTCTTTTATTTTAAGATTATTTATGTGATTGTACAGCTTTAATTCGTATTTGTCTCTTTCAAAACACTGTTTCGCAGTAGGGGTAAGAGTGCTGTCGTCAACGCCTGTTAATAGGGGGTAAGTTGACTGCGATAGTGTGGAAAGTATTCCATCTGCGCAATATTTTTTAACGGCAAGAATTTTCAAATACAAATCGCTTTGTAAAAATTTCTCGGTATCGGCTTGTCGGCAATTAAGAGCATTAGCGCACAAAATACGGCGCACCCTCGAAGAAGAGTACCGCTTTGAAGTAGCGCCTTCCACAATAGTATCGATATCGCAGTTTTCAAGGCTTTTCAGTTTGTTTTCAAGCCCTTCGCTGCAACCGTAAACTTGCCGAAGTTCGTCAGCGCCCGTCATAAACAGGCAGTGCTTTAAATAATTATCGTAACCTTGCATATGTGTGGCAAATTTTAAATCGCTGAATACATACGGCGGGACATTGCCTTCGACTTGCTTATTGCCTAAATTTTTTCTTATCGCGCTTGCGGAAGAAAAATTGTCGCAAAGCGAGCAATCATTATAGCTCGCACCCGTACGCTTAATAGGCAGTATATCAATATCTGAACGCAAACGCAGTAAAGATTTCGTGTATTCAAGTCCCAGAATATTATTCGGGTTTTGTACTATCGTGCTATCGCCTCCGCACTCTTCAAATGCCGAGGCGTAACTTTTTATATAGCTTTCACCGTTTTTCAGTTTTTCTTCTAAAACTCTTTTAAATTTATTGCTTTCGTCAATAAGAAAATTTGCCGCCACCTTAAAGCTTTCAGTATCTCCGCTTTCACTGCCGAAGGCAAGTGTTTTAATTTCTGGGATAGACGAAAGTATTTTTACCGCACCCGCGGCAAATATTTCTGCCGGCGCAACAGCAAAGGGAGAGGGCAGCTGAATAACGCAGTCCGCGCCTCCGAGTATTGCGTGGCGCGCGCGGGTATATTTATCGAAAATGCACATTTCGCCGCGCTGCGTAAAGTTCCCGCTCATTATACAAAGTACTTTATCACAGCCGGACTTCAATTTCGCCTGTTCGATTAAATACTTATGCCCGTTGTGGAATGGATTAAATTCACAAATAATTGCCAAAATTTTCATTTTTATCTTTACATTCACAAAAAATTATTATATAATATTTAAAGTGTTAATACCGAGTAAATGTATTATATAACATTTATTCGGATAAATAAAGTGTTTTAAGGAGAATTGGTATGTCATTACTTGACGAAATCAAGACAAAAGCGGCTGCGCTCAAAAAGACTATTGTACTTTGCGAGGGCGAGGACAAGCGTGTTATCGAAGCTGCGGCGCAAATTACGAAAGAGGGAATTGCCAAGATAGTTTTGATCGGCAACAAAGAAGAATGTAATAAAGTTGCTCCTCATGTAGACCTTACGGGTATCACCCTTGTTGATCCGCTCACTTCCGAAAAGACGGCGGTTTACGCAAACATTCTTTACGAGGCAAGAAAAGCTAAGGGCATGACGGAAGAGCAGGCAAAGGAACAGGCAAAAGACAGAACTATGTTCGGCGCGCTTATGCTTAAAGCGGGCGACGTAGACGGCTATGTTTCGGGTGCTTGCCATTCAACGGCTAATACGCTCCGTCCCGGCTTGCAGGTAGTAAAAACCGCGCCCGGTATTAAGACCGTATCAAGCTGTTTTATTATGATTGCCCCCAATAAACATGAATATAATCCCGACGGCGTTGCGGTATTTGCCGACTGCGCTATAAACATTGAACCTACGGCGGAACAGCTTGCCGATATAGCGGTTTCTTCCGCTAAAACGGCAAAGGCTATTGCGGGAATAGAACCTAGAGTTGCAATGCTTTCATTCTCGACAAAGGGCAGCGGCAATGATGATAAGTTCACGCAGACGGTACCTAAGGTTCAGAAGGCTACCGAGCTTGCAAAAGAAATGGCGCCCGACCTTGCGCTTGATGGCGAATTCCAGTTTGACGCGGCAGTCGCTCCCGAAGTAGGTCAGCTTAAAGCGCCCGGTTCAAAGGTAGCAGGTCACGCAAACGTATTTGTATTCCCCAACATCAACGCGGGCAACATAGGCTATAAAATTGCTCAGCGCTACGGCGGCTATATGGCAATCGGTCCCGTATGTCAGGGCTTTGCTAAACCTTTAAACGATTTGTCGCGCGGCTGTAATGTAGATGATATTGTTGCAACTGTTGCCGTAACCGCGTTACAAGCAGAGTAATATAACAGGAGAATTAATAATGAAAATATTAGTAGTAAATGCAGGAAGTTCTTCACTTAAATATCAGCTTATAGATATGGAAACCGAAAAGGTTCTTGCCAAGGGCGGCTGTGAAAGAATAGGTATTCCCGGTTCTGTATTAAAAGCAAAGGGCAACGGTCAGGAAAAAGTTTATGAAAAGGACATGCCCAACCATAAAATAGCAATCGAGCTTGTTCTTCACGCTCTTCGCGACAAGGGTATAGGCGTTATTAAGTCAATGGATGAAATCGACGCTGTAGGACACAGAGTCGTTGCCAGCGGCGAATACTTCAAAAAGACAACTCTTGTAACGCCCGAAGTTCTGAAAACGCTTGAAGAAAAGACATTTGAGCTTGCGCCTCTTCATAACCCCGCCGCGGCAACGGGCGTAAGAGCTTGTAAAGAAGTTATGCCCAACACGCCCATGGCGCTTGTATTTGATACGTCGTTCCATGCAACTATGCCCGAAAAGGCGTATATGTACGGCATAGATTACGAAGATTATAAACAGTACGGCGTAAGAAAATACGGCGCACACGGTACAAGCCATAAATTCGTTTCGTCAGAGGCTGCCAAATATCTCGGTAAAAAGCCCGAACAGCTTAAAATAGTAACCTGCCACCTCGGCAACGGTTCGTCAATTACGGCGGTTGACGGCGGCAAGTGTATCGATACTTCTATGGGATTCACCCCGCTTGCAGGTGTTTTAATGGGTACGAGATCGGGCGATATCGATGCGTCCGCAGTAGAATTCCTTGCAAAGAAGAAGGGACTCAGCCACGCAGATGCAGTCACATATCTCAACAAGAAATGCGGCGTTGCGGGTATCTCGGGCGTATCCAGCGATTTCAGAGACCTTATTGCAGGCGAAGAGGGGGGCAACCAAAGGTGCGCGCTTGCACTTGATATGTTTGCATATCAGACAAAGAAGTTTGTAGGCGCATATGCCGCGGCTATGGGCGGACTTGACTGCATAGTGTTTACGGCGGGAATAGGTGAGAATACGCCTACAGTCCGCGCAGACGTTTGCGAAGGGTTGGAGTTCCTCGGCGTCAAATTTGATAAAAAAGCAAACGAAGGTAAAAACGACGGCTCAATCCGCGAAATTTCCACTAAAGATTCAAAAGTAAAAGTACTTGTTATTCCCACCAACGAAGAGTTGGTAATTGCAAGGGAAACGGCTGAACTTTTATAAAAAAATTCTTTAGCGCCGTAAAATAAGTTGACAAAGATTTAAACCTATAATATAATTTTACAGTCAACTTTTGGTATGAAAATAGAAGTTAAAAAGTTAAACGCGCTTAAAAAGTACACGGGCGTCTTTGAGTATGATTATCGGCCCCCTGCGGACATATGTCTGATACCGCTATGCAGTATTAACGGCAGTGTGAAGGTAAAGGGGAGTTATGAAATTTACGAAGACGATTGTGTAGGTGTGAACTTTACAGTTGCTTACCGTATTTGCGGACAGTGCTCGTACTGTTTAAACGACGCAGTAAAGGATATCGAGCGCAGTTTTGAAGTTCTGTTTGTGCCCGAAGAAGACCCCGACAATTATTCTTACGACGGAAATTCAATCGACTTGAAAACCGCCGTTAACGATGCAATACTTTTCAGTCAGCCTAATGTTATTTTGTGCAGAGAGGACTGTACGGGTATTGACGTAAACAATTAAGTAAAAAGAGGTGTATAAAGATGGCAGTACCCAAGGGAAAACAGTCAAAGAAGAGAACTAATAGCAGATTTGCTAACTATAAGGCAACGGCTCCCACGTTAGTGGAGTGCCCTCATTGTCATTCAAAAATGCAGGCTCACAGAGTTTGTGCAAACTGCGGTTTCTACGACAAGGTTGAGGTAGTTTCCAAGGACGAGAAAAAAGATTAACAAACCCCGGCGGACTGCTAACACGGCAGTCCGCATTTTGCATTTCATTGAGGAGTTTTTATGAAACATACCGATATTAAAATTCTGTTTGAAGAAAACACAAAATATGTGCATACTACCGTAACCGTTTGCGGTTGGGTAAGGACGTGGCGCGATTCCAAGAGTATCGCGTTTATCGAACTCAACGACGGCACTTCGCTTAAAAATTTACAGCTTATTATAGAAAAGGGCAATTTAGCTGAAGAAATGGTTAAACCTGCTTTGGTTGTCGGCTGCGCATTGAAAGTTGAAGGCGAATTTATTCCTTCCGAGCGCAACGGCTTTGAACTTGCCGTCAAAAATATAACGGTATTAGGCGGCTGCCCTCAGGATTATCCTCTTCAGAAAAAGCACCACACATTGGAATTTTTAAGAACAATCCCCCATTTAAGGCCTCGCACAAAATATTTCGAGGCTGTGTTTGCCGTAAGAAACGCTTTGTCGTTTGCTATCCACAAGTATTTTAATAAGAATGGGTACAAGTACGTTCACACCACTATAATTATAGGCAGTTACTGCGATGGAG
>JAIDSQ010000134.1 GCA_029061155.1 Clostridia bacterium | reverse complement strand
TTTTCGATTACGTAATCGCCCAGCATATCGTTGCCGCCGCAAAGCAGATACTTGTTGTCCGACCAGTCGTTGTTGGTAACGTCTACACCGTACCACATACCTTCAACCTGAACGTAGTTCCACATATGGGGCTCATAGGTGCTGCTTTTGGTGTTGTAAACATAGCCCGAAATGAGTACGCAGGGAATATCAAGTCTGTCTAAAACAGCCTTGAACGATTTTGCGTAGCCTTCGCATACCGACTCGTGTTTTACGAGTGCGCCGTAGGAAGTATGTACGAACGCCGCCCTATCGGTATCGACGTATTGGTCACCTTTTAATTCCGTTCCGTAGCCGTAGGTATTGTTTGTCTTTATGTAGTCGTTGACGTATTCGATTTTCTTTACTACGGACTCCTTTTTGTTGGCTTCGGTTACGATTGCGTTTACGGCGTTATCGTAAGCGGTAATTGCCGTATTAATCTTTGCCTGACTGTTTAAATCGCCGACGTAAGTATTCAAAGCTCTGCTCGAATCGAGATAGCCGACGTAATTGCCGTTCTCCGCCGTACCCGCGCTTATAGATGTAGAGAATACGTCTGCGTAGAACAGGTCGGGATTGTCCATATAGAACGCGTCGCGTCCTGCGCCGTAAGACGTTACAAGCTCCGTGCTCGTACCGCTGACGTAAGCGGCAATCTGATCTGCGGTTGCAACCTTGTTGGCGATTAAGTCGTACTCTATCGTACCTTTCTTAAATTCGCCACTGTCTGTAAGCGTTTCAAAAGCTTTGTAGAAATTTTTCGCCAAATTATCATCGGAAAGACGGTTATAGTAGTATTTGTCAGAATAATCTTTGTCGTCTGCCGCAAAGACGTCTTTAACATTAATCAAACCCGTTCCGACAATCAGTGAAAGCGACATTGCTCCTGCCGTCGCTAACGCGCCAAAGCGTTTAGTGAGTGATTTCATAATACCTCCAAATTTATAATAAATCCGTAAATATTATACACATTTAACTTTTTCAATGCAACTTATTTGATATCAATTTTTTTTGTGCAAATTAAGCGGCAAAGTTAAGATATATCAAATGCAAATAAGCTTACTTCTTTAAATGTCCGCCCTGAATTCAGGACGGACATATAAAGA
This sequence comes from Clostridia bacterium, assembly GCA_029061155.1. GTDB lineage: Bacteria > Bacillota > Clostridia > Christensenellales > Borkfalkiaceae > Coproplasma. Next base: position 2,974 of record JAIDSQ010000134.1, on the reverse strand, counting down.
TTTGAAGGAGAAAAAATTTGAATAATCTTTCTTTATTTATTTTGCTATAAGCAATCAGGCAATACTATTCCGCATTTTCTTACTTTATAATTTTCCATATTTCTTCCGCATATTCCTTTATGGTTCTGTCGGATGAGAAATGAGCGGAATTTGCGTATCTTTATCCGCTACGTCAAGATTGTTTAAATTTTGCAAAAATAATGCTTTGTTCATTAGTGAAGTCCCTTTCTGAAATTAAACAATACGTATTTCTCTATCCTGCTCAACTACGCTTACTTTGGTCATATCGGGGACAAGCTTTATTTCGCCCGTCAAAGGTTTATCCGTAAAGACGTACAGGGTATTTTCGCCAACGGAACATTTTAAGAATTTTTCTTTTCCGTAGTCTATAACTTCCGTTACGGTTGCGGAAATACCGCTGTCACCGACCGTGAAATCGTAAGGAGTGAACTCATAACGGAACGCCGTATTGAATACTTTCCTGCCCGAGAATGCGCCGAACATTTTATTTGCCACGTCCTGCGGAGCTGCAAACTTTTCGTTTTCAATAACCATATAATAATTGGGCATTTTCTTTTTCTTTAACTTGCCGTCTATCTCAACAGTCTGGACAACCTTTTCCATTGCAAAAGTACCCGAAAGGCAATTGATTTCCGGCATAGGTACAACTATATCCTCATTATTTTTACGGATTATTATCTTTTTCAGGTCTACGCCTATTTTTATGCTTTGCTGTGAAATTTCGCTGTCCGATATGGCGAACAATTTTTTGCCGTTTATTTTTAACGCTAACAAAATAGTGCCGTTTACATTCTCACAAGACTCTAATTCAGCCGGTATATCGCCGTCAAAGGTTATTGAATCGGGCGGCAACAGTAATTCCGCCTTACCGTCTTCACATTTGATTGCGGAAGGAAGTTGAACGGTCTGTCCTGCAAAAGTCAGATTTCCGCCTTTAATTTCACAATCGACATAGTTATACTTAGGAATACGGGGCAAAATACTCTCTTCCGTTTCAGCGTCAAATAAATGCACCGCACTTAAATTTAAAGCCGCTTCGACAATCTCACCCGATTTAAAATCTTTAAACCCTGCGGCTTTTATTATAATTCTTGTTTCGGTTTCCGCTATACCGTCATAATCGAGATTTATGTCGCCGTACACAAGCGTTTCCGTTCCCAATTCTTCCGTGTGCGAAATTTTAACCTTAATATTCGTTTTGCTGTTTTTAATATCCTCAGGATCAAGCGAAATATCTTCTGCCCTTAACCCGATACAAACAACTTTTTCTCCGTCCAGATACTGCGGTGTCGTTTTTTGCATCATTTCATACGGTGCTGTTATTTTAGCTTCCGAGCCTGCAAAACTGATATATACCTTATCGCCGTCTTTTTTCAATGTTCCGTTAAAGAAATTCATTTGCGGCGTCCCTATAAAGCCCGCTACAAATTTGTTTGCAGGATACATATAGAGATTCTTAGGTGTATCTATCTGCTGAACGAAACCGAGTTTCATTACAACAATTCTCGTACCCATAGTCATAGCCTCAACCTGGTCGTGGGTAACGTAAACAAAAGTAGTGTTTAATTTGTTATGTAATTTGACTATTTCAGAACGCATCTGAGTTCTGAGCTTTGCATCAAGGTTTGACAGCGGTTCGTCCAAAAGCATTACTTTGGGTTCACGCACGATAGCCCTTCCGAGAGCGACGCGCTGTCTTTGTCCGCCCGACATTTCCTTGGGCTTTCTTTTTAAATATTCGGTTATGTCTAAAATCTCCGCCGCTTCCGTAACGCGTCTGTTTATTTCGTCTTTGGGCATTTTCTGCATCTGCAAGCCGAAAGCCATATTGTCATAAATAGTCATGTGCGGATAGAGCGCATAATTCTGGAATACCATTGCTATATCGCGCTCTTTGGGTTCCAGTTCGTTTACAACGACGTCTCCTATTTTAAGCTCGCCCGCAGAAATTTCTTCAAGGCCCGCAATCATACGGAGCGTGGTTGATTTACCGCATCCGGACGGCCCGACAAATACTATAAATTCCTTATCTTCTATTTGCATATTGAAATCGTTTACGGCTTTCGTCCCGTTCGGATATACTTTGTAAATATGTTTTAAGCTTAAATTTGCCATTTTATTTTCCTCCTTTATTGTTTAACCGCACCCGCAGAAAGTCCGTTAATAAGGAACCTTGAAAGTGCGAAATAGAATATTACGATGGGAACGGCTATGAATACCGAGCCTGCCGCAAAGCGGGAAAATTCCGTATTATCCAACGCCATCAACCCGACAGCAACCGTATACAGGTCTTTATTTTTCAAAAGCAGTTTCGGAAGAATGAAGTCGGACCACGGCCACACGAACGACGACAAAAGCGTGTAAACAATCATCGGCGCGGCAAGCGGTAAAGTAATTCTGATAAAAATTTTAAAGTTAGACGCTCCGTCTATTCTCGCAGCCTCGTCAATGGAAACTGAAATAGTGTCGAAAAATCCCTTTTGCGTAAGGTATCCCATAGGCGCCCCTGCGGAATATATCAGAATCAATCCCCATTGCTGGTTTATAAGGTTAAACTGAGTCATAAGTAGATAGACAGCCGTCATCGTCATAAACGAAGGAAACATTCCGAGAACGAGGGTCGTTTTCATCATTGCTTTTCTCGATTTAAAGCGGAAACGTGACATACAATAAGCCGTGAGAATTGTAAGCGCTGTACCTATCAGACTGCTCATAACCGAAATAAAAAGCGTATTTCCGAACCAACGCGGATAATTGTACATTTCCGTATCAGTAAACAGTTTTACAAAGCTGTCGAAACTGTATTCGGAAGGGAAAAATCCTTTAAACGAATATATCGAACCCGTTTTTGAGAATGACGCCAATACAAGCCATAAAATCGGGAAAAGGAAAACAAAACATACGGCAAGTATTATGAGATATGTAATTGCCGCGCCGAATAATTTACGGGGTT
>JAIDSQ010000133.1 GCA_029061155.1 Clostridia bacterium | reverse complement strand
GTTTATACCCTTTAGTGATTTCACCGTTGCAGTCAGCGCATATTATAACGGCGGGGAAGTGCTTATAAAATCGCATAACGGCAACGTGCTTATTATTACCGAAAATATGTCCCCCGCGCAGACGGCTAAATTTTTAAATAATAACTACTCCCCATATCTTGACGCGGTAATTTTGCTTGGAGGAGAAAATTGCGCATTGGATTATTCAAATATGGAACTTGACTGCGGCAGCGTGTACGTCTTTTTCGGGTATTTTCCTGTTCAGCCGTTTGAAAATATTCACATAAATTACGAGCGGGAATTTTCCGTTTGCGGGATAGAATTCGAGTTTGCGGACGGGTATTCGGTGCTGGCGGACTGCGGAGGCATTGACATAGCCGTGTGCGCGGGTAACGATATTCCCTTCGGGCGGTGCGATATACTTATATCCGATATTGCTGAGAATTACTGTTCCTGCGGATATCAGATATCATTCAACGAGCGCAACGTGCAAAACTGCATTTATAACGACGGCGATTTCTATTTTAGCATTAAAAATAAAAAACTCTCGGGTTGACCGAGAGTTTTTTTATTTTAGATTTTTAATTGCGTCAATGGGTTTTAGTTTTATTATCTTTCGTATTGGTATCAAAGCGGCAAGCAACAACAAGCCGAAAGAGGCTACTGCAAGAGTTATAATTGTAAATACGTTTACAATTAGTAGCGACGCGGTTAAAGTAACATCCACGCTGAACAAGCTGTTAAAGACGGCTGTCGCAGTAAATATCGACACAATACCGAAGACAAATGTTACTGCCGAAATTAAAAGCGTTTCTATAAGGAATATTTTAGTTATATCCCTGTTTGTTGCGCCGAGTGCGGACAGTATTCCTATTTCTCTTTTACGGCTTAAAATGCTGAATGAAATCAGGTTTATTACAAGCAATAATAGTATTAACGAAAGCAAAACCGCAATTGACAGGAATATTATTTTGAAAAGCAAAATCGCGTGTTCAAAGGTGTAAATAGCCCATGAATAATCCGTTACTTCTCCGTTATGATTTTTTTCAATACCCGCGTAACAAATATCACCGTCGTGCTTGTTTCTGAAATCCACAAGGTACTTTTCAAGGTTTTTAATGCTTGAAACGCGTACAAGATATTCTTGATCGTTTAAAGCATTGTGTATTTTATTGAGTGCTTTTTGGCCTGTAGTAAATCTCTCCATAACATATTTGGGGCCATAGCTTTCTAAATGAGTAAAACGTATACCCGCAATTTTCAATTCACCGGCGTCGCACAGAAGTTCACCCGTATCATAAGAATACATCTTAAACGAAAAACTCTCACCTAAATGTTCGGGCATATTTAATACCTGCGTCACGTCGGTATTGACGTAATACCACATGGATTTTGCGTCGAATAATCGCGCATACATGTGATAGGAAAGCGCAATTTCATCGTCCGCCAATTGGACGTCATCCACCAAACCGTCTGCGGTCAGGATCTTGCCCTCACCCGCACCTATGAAGTCGAAAACAGGTTGAGATGAGTTATCTGTCGGCAAGAACTTATTGCAATATTTTGCATTGCCAAACTCAATCGTAACGTTGGGAACTTCACCAGTATTTTCTTCGAAAAAGTGTATTTCCCTGCCTTCAAAACTTTCCTTAGAAAAATACTTGGGAAGCGCAGACTCGTTATTCGGGCTTAGCTTTGTTAAATCAACCACACCCGCAACCGTGTAGAATTTTGAACCGCCAAAGGAAAATTTTTTGCCTACTAAAAATTCGGCGGGGTGCACTTCTTTGATTAATTTTACGGCTTCGCCGTCAATCTCAACGAAAGTATATTTCGACTCGTAAGCGTCTTCAAGCGTCTCGGTTGTCAGATAAAAGGAATTGTCGTCGAGGTCGAGAACGTCACCTTTAAAGTTAAGACCCATATCCAAAACGTCCTGTTTGCCTTTGACGATACCGTTTTTAATATAGGTTGTATTGCTTTCTATATAGTCTGCCGTAGAAGAAAGCATATAACGTGAGCTTTGGAAATCGTTAAAACTTTTTTGTTTGCCCTGGGTTAAGCGGATATATTCTATTCCGTTAGCTTTTATGAGTCTTGCAAGCGTTTTTTCGGAAGAAAAGCTTAAAAGAACCTGCGCAAGCAGGATTACGAAGATAGTAAAGAATGCAAGTAAAATTACGCTTACGGATTTTATTTTACGCTCTAAAAGGTTGTTTACGCCCATTTTAAAACAGACCGCGTTGGAAAGGCTTTTCCTTTGGCGGGAAAAGGTTTTTACCTCTTCTGTGCTTTCGGGTTGGGTTCCGACGTCGGATAAAACTTTGCCGTCGGAAATTTCTATTATTCTGTCGCCGTATTTTTGCGCACTCTCTTTATCGTGCGTAACCACAATGACAAGCTTGGATTTTGACAAGTCCTTTAAGATATTCCAGATGCTTTCGCCCGTTGTGCTGTCAAGGTTGCCCGTAGGCTCGTCGGCAAGAATTATTCTGCTTTCTTTTACTATTGCGCGGGCAATGGCAACCCTCTGTTTTTCGCCGCCCGAAAGCTCGTCTATTTTCCTTGTAAGATATTCTTCTGAAAGCCCCACGGACAGCAAAGCGTTTGCAACCTTGTCGGATATATCTTTTTCACCCGAAAGCCTTAATGCTATTGCAACGTTGCCCGCAACGTCGAAATCGTTTAAGAGGTTAAATTCCTGAAACACAAACCCGACGTAGCTGTTGCGGTAATTGTCGTAGTCCGCCTGTTTAAAATTTTTAAAGCTCTGATCTTCTACGAATATCTCTCCGCTCGTGGCGCTGTCTATTCCGCCAAGTATATTTAAAAGAGTGGATTTCCCGCTTCCGCTTTTACCGAGAATAAAGACAAGACCTCTGTCCTGAATTTCAAGACAGACGTCTTTTAAGGCCTCGACTTTTTGCCTGCCTTTTGATAAATAAGTTTTACTGACATTTTGTAGTTTTAACATTTTTATGATTTCTTTTCGATTGATTCGTGCGCAATGCGGTACAACTCTTCGGTTGCAAAGGATATTTTCATTATGACATCGCGCTTGTTCACAGGGTGCAGCCAGTAACTGTCGTCAAAATCTGAAATGTCAAGACAGTCGCCGAAGGGTTCCTTTTTCTTTCTGTCGCGGTAGTTGAATTCTATATGAACGCTTTCAAGTTCGGCTGGGGCGAGATGCATTTCAAACGGTTTACCGTACGCCGTACACCAGAAGTGCGTGCCTGTCATATCCTGACGGAACCTGCCCTTGCCGTGGGAAAAATATTTGTTCTTAGGCAGGGTATGGACTTCTATTTCGTCCTCGAAGAAATAATCGCCGCTTTCCACCTCTTTCCTCACGTTCTCGCGCTCCCACTTGAACCAGTCGGGAATGTGCGCAAACCGCGTGTTGCCGTCGTGAGCCTCAAGCTGACCGTATTCAGTCATCTCCCACTTTTTACCGCAGTGGCGACATTCAAGCGTAGTTCCGCTTGAGTACATTTCATGAGCTTTACCGCAATCGCAACACTGATAGAGTATGCTGTGCAAACCGCGGGCACGCTCAGGGAAGTCGATTTTAATTTTGTTGTCAAGCTGATACTTGAAGTCGTCGTATACGAAATTTTGCTTGATTCTTTCAAATATTTCGTCCGCTTTAAGTGTTTTAACTTCTTCGGCGTTTGCAACACATATTAATTTTGCCTTTAAGGGCGCGGGACGGAATTTGTCTTTATTCCACTGCTGGTTGACGATAAAGTTGCCGTACGACAAAAGTATTACTACGGGAATTTTGAGGTACTTTGCCATTTTGCCTATTGCGGGCGTTAAAAAGCTGGGCGTTCCGTCAAAGGTATAGCGTGCCTCGGGATATATGCAGACGGGATTTTTATAATGGTCGGCGCAGTATTTTACGTGCTTAATCATCTGCAAATCTTTTATAAACTTGCGCTTTGCAATTCCGCCCGCCATTCGCATAAGCGTTATAGTATTGTCGTGCATTGCATCTATTGCGACGACGTAATTCATATTATACGGTTTTATAGCGCCGTATAATATGCGGAAGTCCATTTCGCTTGCGTGGTTTGCAAGCAGAAAGTAAGGAGGCTTTATTCCTTCCATATTGACATACTCGCACTCAAAGTCGCGCTTTTTAAGCATAGGATACGCCATTATCGGCTTTAAAAGCCCCATTAAAAGCCCGTTGGGCTTTTTGGGTTTAACCTTAAAATTGTAGTGTGAAACTTTCATCATTTTCTCTCTTATATTTTTTTAACCGGTTGGCCACGTCCTGTTGTTTTTGAACCATTCGGTATCTTTTAAAACCGTTGTATTGTTTGAACAGTAAAGCTTTAAACTTTCGTCGTAATAGAAAACTATATTGCCGTTCATTGAAGTGAAGTTCCATTTTTTACTGGAGATTTTTCCGTCTACAACTTCAGGCACTTCAGTTGCAAGGCTTGTTACAAAAATATTCTCCGTGAACGGTGCAACATTATCTATCATCTGTTGTGTAGGGAAAGTATTCTGATTATTTAAAGTATATTCGGGAGAACCGCAACAACAACATACAGCAACGTATTTAGGACGGATTACTTTTAAAAGTTCTAAGGTTGACGACGTTTTGCTGCCGTGGTGACCGGCTTTATAAACATCAACCTCAGGAAGAACATTATAGTCTGTTCTGTATTCGGCGGGTACATTTTTGTAATAATTTACCATTCGTTTCTCGCCGTCTTCTTCCAGGTCGCCAGTAAAAAGATAATTCTTTTTTCCGTTTTCCAATTCTTGAGTAAGAAGAGTGACTACAGAATAATTATTTTCATCACTTGATTTGTTATAATAATAATAGTTATATAAAATATTGATTGAAACGGTTTGATTTTCGTCGAGGTAGTATTGCCTTTGCGCTCCGTCCTTCATATCATAGCACTGGCTTGCAGTATATACATTAGTTTTCCAAGTAACCTTGGCGTAATCTATTGCGTCAATATATTGCCCGTATGTAGACTTATTCCCGCTTTCAGTTAACAAAGACTTATCCGAATTATCGAACTTAATTATAGTACCGATTTTATATTGATAAAATATACCTGAATATGTACTTCCACTCTTATTGCCGATAAACGCCGAGATATGGTCAAAATCGGCATGAGTAGAAATGACATACTCTAATTTACCGTCAGTACAATATTTATCTATATATGTTTTTAAGGTCTTAGAACTGTTTTTTTCAGAACCCGCGTCAATTAATACTTCGGTATTACCGCACTTAATAAGTACGCTGTCACCTGCACTCTTATTGCCTAATTCAAGAAAGTGAATTGATAGCTTGGAAGAGGCAATTTCCGCCTCGCTGCCGACAGGTACGTTACTGTCTCCGTCACCGTCGTCGATAATGCCGTTGTCAGGCGGTATTACATCCGTGGGGCTGAAAGGTCCCAATTTCAGGAAATACATTACTGCCACAACTGCTATGATTATTAACACAATAATAATTAACAGCGCTACGAGCTTTGGGTATTTCTTTGCGGCTTTAACCGCCTTTTTTACGTTTCTTTTTCTTGACATACGTGCTACCTAAAATTATTTTTCAAGCTGTTTTAACTGTTTTAAAATCTTTTCGCGCATTTCGATATATTTATCAAGCTTGGCGCGCTCGTCGTCAACAAGCTTTTTGGGCGCCTTTGAAACAAACCCGACGTTATTAAGCTTGCTGTCCGCACGCGCGATTTCGCCCGTAACCTTTTCAAGCTCGCCTGCAAGCCTTTCCTTCTCCTTCTCTATATCGACAAGCTCGCCCATAGGGATAAACACTGTTCCTATTGCAAGGACCTTTGTTACGGCGTTTTCGCCCGCCTCTGCCGCGGAAGAAATGAACTTAATTTCCTTTGCTCCTGCAAGCTTTAATATACTTCCTTCGTTGGAGGATATGAGGCGTTTGCTTTCTGTATTGATATATAAGTGTACTTTCTTTGAAGGCGGGCAGTTCATTTCCGTCTTGACTGCGCGCACCGCCTTTATTATATCCATTATGCCCGAGAACGCCTGCGCGTCCTTTTTATATGCAAGCTTTGAATTGTAGCGGGGGAATTCCGCCGTCATTATCGTGCCCGTAGTATTGGGAAGATTTCTGTAAATTTCGTCCGTTACGAAAGGAATAAACGGATGAAGAAGTTTAAGCGCGTTTTCAAGCACAAACACCAAAACGGATACCGCTCCGTCGCGCTTGTTTTCGTCCTCGGATTTTAATACGGGCTTGACAAGTTCGATATACCAGTCGCAGAAATCAGACCACATAAAGTCGTACATTATCTGGCAGGCAATGCCCAGCTCGTACTTGTTTAATGCAAGCGTTACGTCGCGTATTGCCGACTGCAATTTGGAAATTATCCACTTATCGGCAGGCGTGAGTCTGAATTCCGAAAGGGGCTTGATTTTAGCGCCTTCGGCGTTCATAATAACGAAACGGCTGGCGTTCCAGATTTTATTCATGAAGTTGCGGCAAGCCTCTACCTTTGCGTTGGAATAACGCGTATCGTTGCCGGGGGCTACGCCCTGCAACAGCGAAAATCTTAACGAGTCCGCACCGTACTTATCTATTACTTCCAAGGGGTCTACGCCGTTGCCAAGACTCTTTGACATCTTTACACCGTTCTCGTCACGGACAAGGCCGTGCATAAGTACGTCGCGGAAGGGTATTTTGCGCATGTGCTCAAGTCCCGAGAAAATCATTCTCGCTACCCAGAAGAAGATTATGTCGTATCCCGTTACCAAAACGTCCGTAGGATAGAAATATTCCAAATCGGAAGTATCGTCGGGATAGCCGAGCGTTGAGAACGGCCACAGCGCCGACGAGAACCATGTGTCGAGTACGTCCTCGTCCTGAGTTAAGTTAGTGCTGTTACAATGAGGGCAGACTGTAATGTCTGTTTTAGAACAAATTTCTTTACCGCAGTCTCCGCAGTACCATACGGGTATGCGGTGACCCCACCAAAGCTGACGTGAGATACACCAGTCTTTTACGTTTTCCATCCAGTTGTAATAGGTTTTTGCAAAACGTTCGGGGATAAACGAAATCTTTTTATAGGTAACCGCGTCAATTGCGGGGCGGGCAAGTCCCTGCATTTTTACAAACCACTGCTTGGAAACTATAGGTTCGACTATCGAATTGCAACGGTAACAGTGCCCCACGTTGTGCGCGTGCGGTTCAATGCTGACGAGATATCCGCCCGCCTTTAAATCTTCAACAAGCTGTTTGCGGCATTCGTATCTGTCTAAGCCGACATATTTGCCTGCAAGCTCGTTCATAGTGCCGTCGTCGTTCATTACGCGGACTACGGGGAGATTGTGCCTTAAACCTACTTCAAAGTCGTTGGGGTCGTGCGCGGGGGTAATTTTAACTACGCCCGTGCCGAATTCCATATCCGCGTGCTCGTCGCCGACTACGGGAATGGGTTTGTTTACTACGGGGAGTATTACGTTTTTACCGATTAAGTGCTTATACCTCTTATCCTTGGGGTTGACTGCAACCGCGGTGTCGCCGAACATTGTTTCGGGGCGGGTGGTAGCAACTTCGAGGTACTTGTCCTCTCCTTCGATAAAGTATTTTATATGCCAGAAATGACCGTTCTCTTCGGCGTATTCTACTTCAACGTCGGAAAGGGTGGTTTTACAGTCGGGACACCAGTTGATTATTCTGCTGCCTCTGTAAATGAGTTTTTTATTGTAGAGGTTAAAGAATACTTCCCTTACCGCTTTTGAACACTTTTCGTCCATGGTAAAGGTAAGGCGCGACCAGTCGCACGAAGAACCTAACTTTTTAAGCTGTTCGACAATTCTGCCCGCGTACTTATGTTTCCAGTCCCACACGCGCTCCAAAAAGCCTTCTCTTCCCAGAATTTCTTTGGATAAGCCCTCTTTTTTAACTTGCTCGACTACCTTTACTTCCGTAGCGATAGACGCGTGGTCGGTACCGGGGAGCCAAAGCGCGCAGTAGCCCTGCATACGTTTGAAACGGATAATAGTATCCTGCAATGTTTCGTCCATGGCGTGTCCCATATGCAACTGACCTGTAATATTGGGCGGGGGCATAACTATTGTAAAGGGTACTTTATTGTCGTCGCGTACGGCCTTAAAGCAACCGTTTTCTTCCCAGTCCTTATATAATCTGTCTTCAAACTCTTTAGGGTTGTAGGTCTTTTCCATTATTTATCCTCTTTTAAAGTCAATGTTGAATTGCCTATCGATATCGTTATAAATTCGCCGTTTATCGTAGCTCTTGTTATATTGTCGTTTTCGTCTGTAAAGAAAATGGTCGTCTGATATTTCTCCCATTTTAACACGGCGCTCTGCTTTTCCGAACCGTGGGTAAACTCTGCGTCGCAGGTGTTATCGTCTTTAAATACGAATACGACGCGGTTCCTTGCGATTATCTCGCCGTCGAACTCGTCTCCTGCGTAAAATATGTTTTCGCCCTCGGACATCGAATAGAATTTGTAAGTGCCGGTGACGTTGCCAGAACTTGCCGTGCCGTCGTCTTTATTATCGTTATTGTCGTTGTTATTATCTTCGTTATTTGCCTTGCCTGCCTCGACAGTCTGATAGGTTATTTGCTCCTTAGAGCCTGTAAAGGCGCTACCGCTTGAACCGTTCGAGCCTTTGTCTCCGCTGTCCATACCGCCCATAAATTTACCGTAGCCGCCTTCGCCGCCCGTACCGCCTGCGCCTCCGAGGCAAATAAACTTATCGCTTTCAAGCGCTATGTATGCGTGTGTTGCGGAAAGTCCAGTACCGCCGTTTCCACCAGCGCCGCCGTCGCCGCCGCTGGTATTCCATTGGTTGGCAACACCGCCTTCACCGCCGTTTCCACCCCTTCCGCCCTGGAAGGTTATGGGCATATTGCCTTCAAACACGACGTAGTTGAATCTGCCGGCATTACCTCCTGCGCCGCCTATTCCGCCTTTACCGCCCGCGCCTAAAAGTCCGCCGCCGTATTTGCCTGTCTCTCCCGTGCTACCCGACGCGCCATGGAAAGACGAACCCTCTTCGCCGAGAGAACGCACGATAACACATTCGTTAGGGGTGGTGTTGTCGTCGTTTTTCATACCGAAGTAATAACAGTGAACGTCGTACAATTCGACTATAAGCGGAGTTGTGCGCGTGTCGATGTAAATACAGATATCCGCACCGTGCAACTGTCCTTCGCCGACTATTACAGCCTTTTCGATTTGCGCAGGAATTGTTATGTCGGATGAATAATTTGAAATTTCGTAACGCTTATACCTGGAACCCGACTCGTTTATTACAGAAAGCTGTATATCAACGCTTTCGGACTCCTCGGTAATTTTTCCGTCCGCCGTCTGCTTCACAGCGGTAATAGAAAGCGTACCGCCCTTTTCTATGTCCTTGAGACGGAATGCAGTACCGCTTACGGAAGTCTCTTTCCCGCCGAACGATACTATGTAATTTGTCGCGCGGTCGACGGCACTCCAGCTGAATATATTGCCGACGCGGGATACTTCGGGAGTCTTTAAAGTCTTTTTAGGTTCACCGTTTTCACCGCCGAAAAGCGAACAACCGCCAATTATGACGCATGCAAAAAGCGCAAAAATTAATATGACTAATGTTATTGAACGCGATTTATTTTTCATACTTTTTATTATACATTATAAAGTGCGCAATTGTCAAACGGTAAGCCGACGCGCATAAGATGTATTATTAAATTTTTACTTATTAAAAGGAGATAAGTTTTGAAAAGAAAGTTAATTACATTGATTACCGCCATGGTATTTGCGTTTACGCTTGTATTCGCTTTTACGGGCTGTAATAAAAAAGATAAAGTAATAAAGATTAACGAAGTTACTCATTCGGTATTCTATGCACCCCTCTACCTTGCCGACGGCTTGGGTTACTTTAAAGACGAAGGTTTTGAAATAGAGCTTACCAACGGCGGCGGCGCGGACGCTACTATGGCGGCAGTGCTTTCGGGCGGGGCAGATATAGGTTTTTGCGGACCCGAGGCAGCAATTTACGTTGACATAGGCGGCAGCGACGACGCGCCCAAGGTTTTCGGTCAGCTGACTAAACGCGACGGAAGTTTCCTCGTCGGCAGAAAAGCAGAACCCAACTTTAAGTGGAGCGATCTGGAAGGCAAGGAAATACTCGCAGGCAGAAAGGGCGGCGTTCCCGCAATGACGTTTGAATACGTAATAAAGACAAACAATGTAAACGTTAACCTCAATTACGACGTGGCGTTCAATATGATGACGGCGGCATTTGAAAGCGGTATTGCCGATTACTGCACTATGTTCGAGCCTGTAGCGTCCGAATATCAGGCTGCGGGCAAGGGCTATATAGTGTCTTCCGTGGGTCAGGAATCGGGCGAAATTCCCTACACCTGCTTTATGGCTAAAAAGAGTTATATAGACAAAAACGGCGACGTTATAGAAGGAATACTGCGCGCGGTTACAAAAGCCGTTAAATATATTAACGAAACAGACGCCGACACGGTTGCAAACTACCTTGTGCCCTACTTTGAAGGAACGAGCAAAGCAAGCCTTAAAACCTCGGTGGAAAGCTACAAAAAGATTGACGCGTGGGTCAAGAATATGGCTATGGAAGAAAAAGCGCTGACTAAACTTCAGGACGTCATCGAACTTGCGGGCGAGCTTGACAAGCGCGTTAAATTTTCGGACCTTGTTATAACCTCTACAGCACAGAAAGTTTACGACGAAGTATATAAATAATGCTTACCTTTGACAATATTTCTTACACCTATCATACAAAAGAGGGCGAAACTACCGCCGTCAAGGACTTATCCTTCAATGTGGCGAAAGGGCAGTTCGTGTCAATAATAGGTCCCTCCGGTTGCGGTAAAACGACGATACTTTCACTTGCGGCGGGGCTGCTTGCCCCCTCTTCGGGCACGGTTGAAAGGAAGGGCGAATTTGCCTATATGCTGCAGCGCGACGCGCTGTTTTCGTGGAGAACAGTCGAACAGAATATATTCCTGCCTCTCGAAGTTAAAAAGTGCAATACCCCGCAAATGCGCGAAAAGGCAATTGCGCTGGCGGTAAAGTACGGACTTAAAGACTTTTTAAAGAAGTCGCCTTCGCAGCTGTCGGGCGGTATGAGACAAAGAGTCGCGCTTATACGCACGCTTGCCTCTGAACCCGAAATACTTATGCTTGACGAGCCTTTTTCCGCACTCGACTATCAGACGAGGCTGGAAGTGTGCGACGACGTTCAGGGCATAATAAAGAGTGAAAAAAAGACCGCGCTTTTGATAACGCACGATATTTCGGAGGCAATAGCACTTTCGGATAAGGTTGTCGTTCTCTCCTCCCGCCCTGCGCACGTTATAAACGAGCATATGATAGAGTTCGGAGAAGGAAGTCCTAAAAAGCGAAGAGAATGCGGAGAATTTTCGGCAATGTTTGAAGTACTGAGAAAAGAGCTGGGCATCTGATTTACTCCGCTTACGGTAATACCTATGAAAAACTTAAACTACTCACGCGAACATATCGCGTATCTGAAAAAACAAAGAAATAAAAAAATAATAGTAAACGTTTCGCGCGTGCTGCTGCTTGTGTTTATACTCGGTATATGGGAGCTTTGCGCACAGCTTAAAGTTATAGACCCGTTTATAACAAGTTCCCCTTCACGCGTGGCGGTCACGATTGCAGACCTGTACAACAACGGTACTCTGTTTTACCATATAGGCATAACGCTTGCCGAAACAATTGCGGGCTTTCTCATAGCAATTGTCGTAGGTTACGCTGTAGCCGTTGTGCTGTGGGCGAGCGACGTTGTGCACAAGGTTTTAGAACCGTACATCGTCGTTTTAAACTCACTGCCTAAAATTGCGCTCGGTCCTCTTATCATCATCTGGATAGGAACCGGCTACGACGCGATAATTTTTATGACGGTGCTTGTTTCAATTATAGTTTGCATAATGAATATGCTTGCTGGCTTTATTGCGGTAGACAAAACCAAGCTGCTTTTAATGCAGTCAATGGGCGCAAGCAAGTTCGTAACCTTAAGAAAGCTTATCATACCCGCGTCCTTCCCCTCGCTTATAAACACTCTAAAGGTTGCCGTCGGGCTTGCCTGGATAGGCTCGATTATGGGCGAATATATTGTGTCCAAGGCGGGGCTTGGTTACCTCATTGTCTACGGCGGGCAGGTGTTTAAACTCGATCTTGTAATGACTGCTACGTTTATACTGTGCGTGCTTGCAGGCGGTATGTACGGAATTGTTACTTTTATTGAAAAGAAAATAAATAAATAAATAAGAAAACGCCGCCGCGGCATTACTTTGCCGCGGCGGCTTGCTTATTC
>JAIDSQ010000132.1 GCA_029061155.1 Clostridia bacterium | reverse complement strand
ATGTCAAACATAGTACTACTTAAATTATTAATTTTTAGTACATTTTCTCAAAATTTGAAGATAACTTTGAATTTTTTACAATAATTTTCAAGACATTTTGTAACATCACTTGCTTTATCCGATACGGGGAAAATTCTAGCGCCGCGCTCTGTTTTAAGCTTTAACCCACCTTCCTCAAAAAAATTAACCGTTGACGTAGGTGATAAACTATAGATGGAACCGATTAAAAATTTTGAATTGTTAACTACGTTTGAAAGAAATTCTTCAGGCAGACAGTCGTGCGTAACATTACACCTGCCTTTACCTGTAATATATATTTTTTTGCCGCACTTTTCATTTTTTTCAAATACGGTGACCTTATTGCCGTTTTTTGCGGCGGCATAGGCGGCAACAAGTCCTGCCGCACCACCACCTATGACAGCTACATTTTTCATAATAAACCTTACGGCGTGAACACAAGATCACGCCGTCAATTATTTTTTATACAGGATATACTTTATCTACGCTATTTGCGAGATCACTGTCTACTCCTGTTTTGTTGGCTTTGCGCCACTTAAAGTAATTTGTAGCAACTTCTGGGAACAATGCGTACGAGAGAACATCCTCTTGCTTTTCATAGTATCCGTCGGATTTTACTTTGTCAGTTAATTCTTTCATTTCATCCGCAATTAAATCCGCGGGACGACAAGTAATAACTTCTTCTCCGTGAGCCGTACACATTTTTGTAACTTCTGGATTTATTTCACCGGGTACAGCACCGTATTTGCCCAAAATCAAGTCTTTATACTGGGCTGTAATTGTCTTGTACTTACCTAAAAGCACGTTCCAAACCGCCTGCGTTCCTACTATCTGACTCGAAGGCGTAACAAGTGGAGGATAGCCGCAATCCTTTCTTACTTCGGGTACTTCGGCAAGACAGTCAAGAAGTTTTTCTTCTTTTCCCGCCTGCTTAAGCTGATTCATAAGATTTGAAAGCATTCCGCCGGGAACCTGATAAAGCAACGTATTTATATCTACCCTGCGAACCTTTGGGTTAAGGAAACCGTCTTTTTCAAGTTTTGCAGCAACATTATTGAAATGTGTTACAATGGGGAGCAATTTCTGAATGTCAATACCCGTATCATAAGGCGTATCTTTTAATGTCGCAACAAGAGGTTCTGTTGCAGGGTTTGAAGTGCCGTTTCCCAAAGGTGAAAGCGCACAATCGACTATATCTACTCCCGCTTGTATTGCCATAAGATTAATCATATCGCCCGTTCCCGAAGTATTGTGCGTATGCAGGTGAACTTTGGTTTCGGGTCTTAACGCCTTCTTAAGCTTGCTTACTACGTCGTATGCAGTAAAAGGCAACAAAAGGTTTGCCATATCCTTTATGCAGATATTATCTGCACCCATATCTTCAAGCTGTTTTGCAAGATTAACAAAATATTCGGTAGTGTGTACGGGGCTGGTCGTGTATGAAATTGCCGCCTCGCAAACGCATTTACCGCTCGAGCCATATTTTTTGATTGCTTTAATTGAAGTTTCAAGATTTCTGGGGTCGTTAAGCGCATCAAAAACTCTTATAACGCCTACACCGTTTTCGATTGATTTATCAATAAAGCTTTCAACAACATCGTCAGCATAATGTCTGTAACCAAGCAAATTCTGACCGCGCAGCAACATTTGTATGGGCGTCTTTTTAAGATACTTCCTCAAGTTCCTTAATCTGTCCCAAGGATCTTCATTCAAAAATCTTAAGCAGGAATCGAACGTCGCTCCTCCCCATGCCTCTAATGAATAATAGCCAATTTCATCCAAAAGCGGAAGAACTTCTTCCATATCTTCAAATTTCATACGCGTTGCGGCATGCGATTGATGCGCGTCACGAAGTATTGTATCGGTTATTAAAAGTTTTTTACCTTCCATATTTTTCACCAAAATTTATTTTTTGTTTATTAAATTATCCGAAACAAGCAAGCAATACACCCGCGGCAATTGCCGAACCTATTACGCCTGCAACATTTGGTCCCATAGCGTGCATTAAAAGATGGTTTTGAGGGTCATATTCTCTTCCCACATCTTCCGATATTCGCGCAGCCATGGGTACGGCTGAAACTCCGGCAGAGCCGATAAGCGGATTTATTTGCCCTTTAGTTACTTTACACATAATCTTAGCAACAAGCAAGCCGCCTATTGTACCAACTACAAACGCCAATAATCCGATAGCGATAATTGCAAGGGTGCTAACGCTTAAAAACATTTCTCCTTTTGCCTTACAACCAACGGATATACCGAGAAAAATTGTTATTGTATTCATAAGACCGTTTTGCGCCTGAGTTGAAAGTCTGTCTACAACTCCCGATTCTTTAAAGAGGTTACCGAGCATCAACATTCCCAACAGCGTTATAGACTCTGGCAAGATAATTCCTACAACTAAAGTAACGACAAGCGGGAAAAGAATTTTTTCGAGCTTGCTTACCTGACGAAGAGGTTTCATTCTTATCATTTTTTCTTTCTTGGTCGTAAGCGCACGCATAAGCGGTTTCTGAATTATGGGTATTAGAGCCATATACGAATACGCCGCAATAGCAATTGCAGGTATCATGTCGGACGCAAGTTTGGAAGTAACCATAATTGCCGTAGGTCCGTCTGCACCGCCGATAATAGCAATTGCCGCCGCTGCCGCCGCAGAGAATCCCAAAACCGACGCAAGAACAAACGCTACAAAGATACCGAGCTGTGCGCCTGCACCTATAAGCATACTCTTGGGATTTGCAATAAGCGGACCGAAATCCGTCATAGCGCCGATTCCAAGGAAAATCAAAGGCGGGTAAATAACATTCTCTACACCGAAATACAGATACCAAAGCAATCCACGCCCCGTTACGTCTGCGTATTGATGACTCATAATAATGGTATCGGTAAATTCAGCAATACCGTTCACTATATTGCCTTGAATATAACCTTCAAACGTATACAGCGCGTTGAAATTGATTTCGGACATTGTTGTAGCAACACCGCTGTTTAAGTCTGCCAAAGACGCAAAATATGTTATAGTCCCCTCGTTTAAAAATCCTTCGCGGACATAAATTCTTGCACTGTTGTAAACGTAAACGGCAACATACTCGGTATCGCCATTTACTCCTAATTTCAATGAAGTATCAGGAGTTGTGTACTTTCCCCATAATACTGCCTCGGCTCCCGGTACGTTGATAAGAAACATACCGAATGCAATCGGGAGCAACAGTAAAGGTTCAAATTTCTTTACTATGGCAAGATACATCAGGACAAACGATATTAAAATCATAACATAATTTTGCCAATTGCCCTGAACAAATCCCATCGACTGAAATAGTTTGCCGAATATCTCGCCAAAGTTTACAAGTAAACTTTGATGCATAGCTCCTCCGCTTAGCCTATTACCGCCAATACGGCGTTGGTATCAACATTTGCACCCTTAGCAACGCCGAACGTAACTTTGCCGTCACAGGGAGCTGTTATTTCGTTATCCATTTTCATTGCTTCGAGAACTATAATAGGCTGATCTTTTTTAACCGAAGTCCCGTCTGCAACCAAAAGGCTCTTAATTAAACCGGGGAAAGGTGATAAAACCTTTTCACCCTCTGCCGACAGTTTAGGCGCTGCTGCTTTAGGTGCCGCCTGCACTGCTGCAGGAACTGACTTAACTTCAGTTACATTTGCACTCTCGCCTACTTCTTCTACACCCACGGAATAGCTTTTACCGTCTATAGTTACAATAAAATTACGCATATTATTCTCCTTATAATCTTTTAATCCGTTTTACTTTAAATTCGCATTGAGGTTTTTCCGAGCTGTAATAAGCCATTATCGCGGCAATAATTGCAACCTTTACTTCATCTGTTACTTCATCATTTTCGTCATTGTCAGATAAAGTTTCAATTGATTGCCCGGTACTTTTAAGTTTCTTTTTTCCTATTCGGGAAAGGAATTCAAGGTTATTTGTTTTTCTGAGAACTAAGCCTATTAACCAAATAATAAATATAATTATTATAATTCCTACAAAAACAATTAAAAAACCTATCAAGGCGTAGATACATGCCTCGCCGAAACCGAGACTTCCTTCCTGATTAATTAAAGACATTAACTGATTAGACATTAGCACCTCACTTTAAAAGCATCTGCAACGAGGCAATTAAATATTGTCTGACAAGCGAAGGCTGAATTATATTGTCAATATAACCACACTTCGCTGCGTTTATAGGGTCGGAATGCTCGTCGGCATAGCGCGACTCAAGCTTAGCTTTATCAATATTCTTTTCTGAAGAGAATTCAATTTCGGCGCCCTGAACATCATCAAACAGTGCAATCTTGGAATTTGCAAACGCGAATGAGTAATCATAGCCCATATTTTTTGCCACAAACAGCGTATAACCGAGACCGATTGCTTTTCCGTAAGTTACTGAAATTTTACCGCTGTCAATACAGTCAAGTATGGAAACATATTCACCTATTTCTCTTAAAACAAGACTGTTGTTAACACCCATATCAGCCTGAATACCAAGAGTATTAACAAACGTTATATAGGGTAAATTGTAGCAGCAGACAAACTCGGCAAAGTCTTTCAATTTCCTTACATTGTAAGAATTAAGTTTTACCCCGTCCTTCTCATCAAATATTGCAGCGGCTACGGCAATTCCGCCAATTCTGCCGAGAATACATTTGATTTCCGAGGAATATGTCGCTCCGATTTCAACATAGCTGTTATCATCAAAAATTTTAAGAAGGTTTTTGATATTAGTATTCTTATCAAGTTCTGCGCAAACAGTATTAAGTTCGTCGTTGTCAATTACCGCGGTTGAAATAAGCTCGTTGATTTTTATGATATTTTCTTTTACTTCACCAATATTTTTAACTGTGAACGAAGTCAACTGAGCTTTATCAAGTGCTGACGCGCCGCCAACTTCGCTTTTCTTTACATTGACTCCGCTCTGCGCACTTATGACGAGCGGGCTATTTGCCGTAAGCACGCTTTTGCCGTCGATGAAAAATGTAAAATCGCACAGCCCAGCAAGTATTGCAAGTTGACCGTAAACGTCCCCGTTAACAACAAGATACTGGGGAACAGTACCTTTTAACTGTGACGCTTTTAATATAAGGGAGGCAAGCCCTTCAAGCACGTTTACGCCCTCACCTACTCTTACCCCAAGCGAAGACAAGAGGTAAATTACAGGGGTTGATGATTTTTCTGCCTGATTTAAGCATTTTGAAATTTTTTCGCAGTTCGCTTTACTTACGCCGCCCGAAAGAACGGCACTGTTTTGCGCGACAATATAAAAAGGATAGCCTTCGATAGTAGCAAAACCTGTTACTACTCCTTCACCCTCCGCATTCTCTCCATAAAAATCATTTTCGGAAAAACTGAAAGTGGAAAACTCGACAAAACTATCCTCATCAATTAAACTGTCGATATCTTTTCTGACATCTTTGCCGGCTTGCAAAATCTTTTGTTTGCGTTGCTGCAATAAGTTTATTTTATCCATATATTACTCCTAAATGCCAATTTCCTACATATATCATTTTATCATAAATTTATACAAAAGCAAATTAAATTGTTAATATTTTATCAAATTTCT
>JAIDSQ010000131.1 GCA_029061155.1 Clostridia bacterium | reverse complement strand
GTTCTATTCACTCATCATATTTATTTTTCCAGTCCACAATTCATAAACTTCATCATAAGCGATTCGCATTTCAACTTTTAGCTATTGCAAATTTTCACGAGATATCCCATCAAAAGAAATGGATATCTTATCAACCCTATACAAATGTGAATTTATTGCTTCGCAATCTTCCGGATAGAAAAAGACTAGATTATCACCATCAGGCAATAGAGAGCTTTCAAATACCACTCCATCAAATCCCATATTTATAAATTGTCCTGCGAGATATTGAGTAAACCAATAATTGTGTCCAGCGTAATGAGGTCTTGAAAATTCATTAGATATTCTTCTCAAAAGGATATACAACGCTTCATTTTCGTGTACTCTTCTACATGCCCTTTTCCTTAAATCAGCAAAACGAACATCTTTTCTTGTTACGAATTCAGCAATAGAAAGCAATTCGTGTTTTATGGGTCGCAATTCGTAAACTACCGTTTTGGGCTCATTGCTTGTATATAAAAAAGAAATACCTTTACAATTTAATCGCCCTTCTGTAGCGTTTTCTTTTGGTGGTGCCCCAGATATTTTCGCGCTATATCCCTCAAATACTTTTTCATTTGAGTTAATAAACGCTAAATATTCCTCTTCTGATTTAGCTACATTGTCAAAGTTAAATATCCTGCCTCTAAAAACAGATTGCCCCTCACGAATCCAACATGTATATAAATCAACATTATCTTCCAATAACGACAATAATGGTGATCTTATATCAAAGCGATTAAAATTGTTTACAACATTTCTCCATTCGTAGAAGTCATCATATACTTTTCTTCTTAAGTCTACGCCCATTTTCTTACCTATTTACTATTTTATTTTTGATTCGACAACAAAAATTTCCTCATCTCAATTCTTAAAAATACAATAAAATTTACTTCAAAGAAATCATTTCGCCGTTGGTTTCGATGTCTTTTGCAATCAATTTTAATGCGGATTCCATTCGTTCTAAAATTGCATCCCCCATACGGCTGAATCCGAGATTTTGTGTCAGGAGCTTAAAAAGCCCCTGTTTTTCTGCAGAAACATTTTGTTTTAATATTTCTTTTAGTCCTAAAGCAAGCTCTCGCAACTCAATATATTTTATATCCCTCGGTTCAACGCCATCAGCGGGAACACGCAACATCGGAATTTCACTACCTTGAGAATACAAGAATCCGTTTTTTCGCATAATTCCGAATCTTGTACAGTTCCACATATATCTGTCAAATTCGTCTCTTACAACGTTAGTAACTTTTTCTCGTCTAAACAGAAATACTATTCGTTTTAAAAGCCATTCTTCCGAAACGGGAGACTCGACTTCGACTATTGCACGTGTTACAGAAAGAACATCTCCTCTGTATTTTCGTGCGATTGCCGAAGCATCTACCATTTTATATTTCGGAAATTCAAAATGTCTTTCTATGACTGTTTCCGAAAAATTATCATTTTCAACTTCGGTGTGGCTAACTTTAACAGGAGAATTTTCCAATGCCTTCTTTGCCGCATCCAGCAGCCTTTGCTTTTCAATCTGTTTGTTGCGGAACCAGTCTGTAGACCATATTCGATAGAATTTCCAACCCATACGCTCCAATATGTCTTGACGCAATCTATCTCTATCGCGGGCAGTCTTAGAAGAATGATAGGATGCGCCGTCGCACTCGATAGCAAGCACATAATCAGACGAATCAGGGCGTTTCAATGCCAAATCAATTTTAAACGATGAGCAGCCGACTTGAGTATCTACAGCAAAACCGTGTTCGCGTAAAAACTCACAAACTTCCAATTCAAATTCAGAATCGTATTGTTCAAAAGGATTTGAAGCGTCAACGGAAATACTTCTCTCTAATGCGGCAATACCGTTTTCTGCATAGTCCAAATATTCACGTAATAATCTTGCACCGACAGACTTTGTGCGAGCTAAATCAATGTCATAGTAGTGCATTGAGGAAACTAACTGCACGTTAAACTTTGCACGGGTAACGGCAACGTTTAAACGTCTTTCGCCACCCTCACGATTAATAGGGCCAAAATTTAGCAACAATCTTCCTTGCGAATCCTTGGCATAAGCAATACTGAAAATAATCGTATCTCTTTCGTCGCCCTGTACGGTTTCAAGGTTTTTAACGAAAAATGGTTCTGCTCTATCCGATTTAAAGAATTCCTCATACGCCGCATTCTGCTGTCTGCGTTTATATATTAACTTTTCTATTAAATTCTGTTGCGAAATACTAAATGCAACTACGCCTAAACTTCTATTCGGATACTTTTTAATATTTTCAAATACTAAATCTACAATATGTTCAGCTTCTACCTGATTGGTTTTACTCGTGCGGTCAAATACACCGTCCACGTAATAATAGTCAACACCTATCCCCTTTGAGTCCATTTTTAAGGAAGGGAAAGTAACCAAATCGTTATCATAGAAATTTTTATTTGAAAATGAAATAAGTTGTTCGTATCTGCTTCTGTAATGCCATTTCAATCTTCTTTGAGGGAATGAGGACGAACATAAATCCAAAATCGACTCGAAATCCGTTAAAGCTTCGCTTTCATCATCGTCATCGCTATCTGTTCCGGAATTAAAGAAATTGCTAGGCGGCATTTGCTTTGAGTCTCCGACAACAATCAACTGTTTTCCTCTGTATATTGCGCCTATGGCATCCTGAGGAAAAATCTGTGAAGCCTCGTCGAAGATTACGACGTCGAACTTTATTTCCGGATTAAGGAACGTACTGACACTTAAAGGAGACATTAAAAAGCAAGGTTTTAACGTCTGCGCTAATTCATCTAATTCTGATAAAAGTTGTCTTATGCCTTTCTGCTTGCGTTTCTTTTCCCCTTCACGCAACAAAATAGCTATCGAGCTACCTTGAGCCACCATATCTAATGAAGGTCTCTGAGCCGACAGTTTTGCTTTGATTTTAGCCTTGTTTATTTCGAAGTTTAAAGTGTCCTTTTCTTTAAAGCGTTCAATTATTTCATCGTGGGGGACACGAGCCAACTCAATGAGAATTGGCGACTCATGTAAAACAGCGTCAACCCACTGTGAATAAAATGCCTTTTTATAAGTCAAGACTATTTTTCGTGAATCGATATTTTGTTGAATTGCAAAATCAATATAAGAACGCAAACCACTTTCTTGCAATCTCGTCATTAACTTAACGAAATCGCACCAATTATCAAGTTTATCGGTATTTGCCAGACAGCCTTCTAACTTTTCAGTTAATGAAATGCAAGGTGTTCTTAAAATGTTGTATTCTTCAATATTAAAACTTGCCAACAGACGTTCAAGGTGTTCTTTATTTGCAGTTAACATACGACTGTATTTTTCGGCAGTCTGCTTGAATTGCATTTTATTAGATGAATATATCTCTGCAGGCATATGGGCTAATTGAGTAATTTCTTTAAACCCGTTTATTGCTGATGTCAGTATATCTAATTCTGAAAGCAACTTCTCAAAATCAGTGTTTGCGCCAATATATGCTTTACCCAATAAGATTTTGATTTCGGATTCCTGTTCGGCAAACTCTTTTATGCTATTTTGATATTTGCATAAAGTATCAATAGCAGATACCGCATCCGCATATTTTATTTTTTTACCGTCTTGCTTGCAAATTTTTATATCGTTAATGATATGTTTATATTCTCCACTGAATAAGTGGGAGAGCCAGCCTATGTATTGCTTGGTTAGTTTCTTATAAAGAACTTGTCCGGCTAACTTATATAAGTCCTCATCAAAAACCTCATCTAAAGTAGCTTTGATTTGCAAAATATGTTTAGCCATAGTATGCAACCGATTGACGGTTTGCTTTACTTCCTCCAACACGGTTAAGCTAAACAGTGACGGGGTTATAAAATCACTTCTTCCTGCTAATTCAAAAAAGCTGTTTAACGAAAAGGCATCATTAATACAGTTTGACGAAATTCCGTAATTTGCTTTAATTCCTTCGTTTATTTCCAATAATGAACGACACAAAGTAATAACCGCTTGCAAATCTTCTTTAAGTAGCATTACGGTTTGATAGGAGCTATCGGTATTGATATATCCGTACCAAATATTTTTATGGTAATCCGAACCTATCGAATCGATATAACCAGTGTAACGGGCTAAAAGATTTTCAGTGGTATCTATGTAGTTTTCGCCCTTTTCTTTTATATTCTGAATTACAAAACTTATATCATTTGCTGACCTACAAGCAGATACTTCCTCATATAGCTGATAAAGAGTTTTATTTATGTTGGGACGAATTTTATGTAGTTCAACGGCGTAGGCATCTAACTGTCGCTGAGCTTCCTGTTTTATTCTTAACTCTCTTTCCGCCTTATCCGATACGCCACTTTTTTGCAACCGTAATGTTCTACAAAGTTCTTCGATTACTTGCTTTTTATTTGCTTTGTGGCTATGAAGTTCTAAACAAAATTCTTCAAGACCAACCTTTTTTAACTTATCATAAACGACATTCAAGGCGGCAAGTTTTTCCGATACGAATAGGACTTTTTTGCCGTCCATTAAGCACTCTGCAATGATATTAGTTATGGTCTGACTTTTTCCCGTTCCCGGAGGACCTTGTAATACGAAACTTTTGCCTTCTTTGGCGGTTTCTATTGCCTCTGCCTGGCTTGAATCGGCATCAACTACATTATGAAGTGCCAATAAATCGCTTACTTTAATTCCTTCTGAACTTGTTGCGCCCAAAGAAGATGATTCCCCTAACAAGGCACGAACGCTACTGTTTCTAGCAATTTTCGCCGTATTCTCTTTCAGGTCTTTATACATGTTGATTTTCAAGAAAGAAAAAATGCCGATTTTGCATTCCGTAGTAACTGTCCATTTAAGTCTTGCCAAAAGGACGGTTACTTTACCTAAGTATTTTTCTATACCGTCATCTTCATCGTATTCGGGAAGTTTAATTCCGTATTCATTCTGAAGCTTATATGTAAAAGTAGGGTTAACAATTAATTCATCGTCTAACACCTTAATGTAATACGGTTCTACTGCCGAGTGATTTTCAATAGCAATAGGTGCGAGTAAAATAGGTGCGCGCATTTCAATCTGCGAACTTTCGCTTTCGGTCCAATGAATAAAACCAAATGCAAGATACGCTATATTAACGCCCGTTTCTTCTACCGCCGTTCTTGCTTTTTTACCAATATTTTTTAATGCCTGTATTGGTTTATTTGTTACGTTATATACAAGAATTTGATTTCGCTTTAACTTGCCTGCATAAGCCGCAATATAAGACTGCTTAGATTGACGTTCTTGTTGTTCGCTATCTTCATCTAAATCGAGTTCGTCTTCATCGTCGTCGAGTTTTGGATCATAAACTTCAAAAACAGCAGAATGTTCTGCCTTC
The DNA here is from genome assembly GCA_029061155.1 of Clostridia bacterium. GTDB lineage: Bacteria > Bacillota > Clostridia > Christensenellales > Borkfalkiaceae > Coproplasma. The sequence goes on along the minus strand of JAIDSQ010000131.1, from coordinate 222 downwards.
TCAAAAAGAGTATTGAAATTAGGCGCAACAATTTCTGCAGTTCCAAGTTTTGAGTCTTTAAAGTTGATTAAGCTATTCCTCTTGCCTGTATCGAGCAACAAATCTGCCCATTTACTTAATCTTTCAGTGTCCATAAAACTTCCTTAAGTATAAATAAATTTTAAAAATAATTCTATATATTCTTTAGCTCGTCAATTATACCACACTATAGTTGACAGTAAT
>JAIDSQ010000130.1 GCA_029061155.1 Clostridia bacterium | reverse complement strand
AAAGGGTACCAAGACGTTCTGCAAAGTTGTTGCAAGCACAATGTGGTCCGATACCGAAACTCCCGAATACGAGGGCGCAATCGGCAAGATAGTCGATATCAACGACGAAACTGAAGAAATGAAACTTCTTGAAGAGAAGGCTAACCTTGACTTCAGAACAGGTCTTTTAAACCACGAGGCGGCGAAAGAACAGATAACCAAGCTTTTAATAGGCGAAAAGGGCAAGCATTACGCTCTTGTATTCTTCGACCTCGATAATTTCAAACAAGCTAACGACGTGTACGGACATCTGTTCGGCGACGAAGTTTTGGAATATATTGCAAAAACAATCAAAAAGAACACCCGTAGCTCGGATATAGCGGCGAGAATGGGCGGCGACGAGTTTATAATCTTTATGGGTTATAAGAATACCGTCGAACCGCAGGTAAAGAGAATTTTCTCCGCGCTTACCGGCGAATATAAGGGATTCCCCATAAAGGTAAGTATGGGTGTTGCCTGCGTCAATCCTGATATACAGGACTACGACGTCCTGTTCGATATGGCTGATAAAGCGGCGTATTCCATAAAGAGGAGCGGTAAAAACGCTTACTGTTTCTACGACGATTCGCTTAAAGATCTGACGACTGACAGGTAATTTTTGAAAGGAGGTTTTTATGACCGTTAAAGAATGTTATGAAATTATGAAGGGTGATTACGACGACGTCGTAAGCCGACTGAGAACGGATGAGAGAATTAAAAAATTCCTTTTGAAAGTTTTAAGCGACCCCAGCTTTGTCCAGCTTTGCAACGCAATGGCTGTGAAGAATATCGAAGAGGCTTTCCGCGCGGCGCACACGTTAAAGGGCGTATGTAAGAATATGTCGCTTACCAACCTTGCATATTCGGCAAGCAACCTTACAGAGGCGTTAAGGGGACGCAGCGAATACGGCGACGATATAGAACCGCTGTTTAAGAAAGTTAAAAAAGACTATGCGCTTACAATGGCGTGTATTCAGATGTTATAAAGGCAATTTAAGTAGTTTTACTTTATTGAATAAATTAAAAAGATAAAAGGAGCATTATATGTTACAGAAATCTAAATTAAAAAAGGGAATTAACGCCAGCAGAAAGAAGATAGCTTTGCTCGAGCAGAAGCGTACCCGTTCGCAGGCTGCGCTTGTTTATGCGCTCCTCAACCATACGACTCCTAACGACGCGGATATCGAGTACTTCAATCAGTTCACCGTTCAGATCGAGAACGAGCGTAACCATATGCACGAACTGATGGCTGAGCTTGAGAAGTTAGTTTAAGCTAATGCGTATGTTCTTGGTAAATGGAGGCGGAGAGCGGATATAACGCTCGCCGCCATTTCCCGTTTACAAAAAAGTTTTAAAATTGTATGTTTAAAAACGTGCATCGGTGTACATAAATAAATGTGCTGAAAAACGTTTGCTTTATAACGTTTTTATGGTATAATAAGATAAATCAGAAAGGAGGAAAGCAAAATGATTTTAGCGGATTGGATTTTTATCGGACTTATCGCATTCTTTTGCTTACTCGGAATTTTACTCGGTTTCGGCAAAGGACTTAAATTTTTCACTACCGGCATATTCGGTGTATTCATTGCAATAATTATCTGCTATGCATTGGGCGGTGTAATTTACAACATAAGCTTTGTTCAGTCAACGCTTGAAAGTTTGGTTACTTACGTAAAAAGCGCGGGGGCTATAGGAGAATTTCTTATATTAATCCGTATAGACCTTATCGTCTACTATATAGTGCTTTTCATACTTGTGCTTATAGTAAGGCTGATTATTGTGCTTATTGTAAAAAACGTTGTCGAGGCTAACAACGTCATAATGATAATCATAAACAAAGTGTTGGGTATGGTTTTCTTCGTAGGCGTGTTATTAGTTCTCGGGCTGATAGTGTTCCAGATAATAGCGGCAATCGGCGGAACGGTATCCGAAAACTTCTTTGCAAGTTTAAAGGGCAGTTTCTTCAAGCTTGATACCGTTTTTGAAAATAACCCGCTTTTACTAATCTTTAAAATTCAGATTATAAAGAAAGTTGAAATCCCTGTGGAAATTCCGATGGAAGTCCCCGGACCGTAATTAAATAAAATGTTGAGCGGCAGTCAATATTATATTGACTGCCGCATATCATATATTAATTAAAGTCAATATGGAATTTTCATTTTCTCAGTTAAAGCAAAAAGAAGTAATAAATCTGAACGACGGTAAAAATATGGGCAAGGTATGCGACGTAAGCGTAACCTTTCCCGAAAACGCCTTTATAGGAATAACGGTGACGGGAGGGAAGGGCTTTCGCCTGACCCGCGGCGATATGTTTTTACCTGTTTCAAATATAGTCAAGATAGGCGAGGACACAATTTTGGTCAAGTGCGGAGGTAAAGAACCGCCGCCCCCGCCTTGTCCGCCCCACAAGGGCAACTGTCCGCCCCCGAGGGGTAATTGCCCTCCGCCTAAAGGTAACTATCCGCCGCCCCGTCCCAATCCACCCGACAGGCGCAGTTACGACGAATATGAGTAATAGATCACAAAATTATTGACGTTCGATGATGTCAATAATTTTCGTGATTTGAAAGGCGCTGCCTTTCTTTGCGCGATCGATAAGGGCACACAGTTATATAATCGCGCAAATTCAATCCGCTGAGGCGAAGGTTTTCGCAAATTGAGTGCTCGGGCAAAAAGTGTGATTTTTGCCCGAGCCGTTAATTTATTTAAAAAACTTTTGTAAAAGGTTTAAAATATATTTTCCAATTTCAAAGTATAAGCGTCGGGCAGGTTTTGCGAAATTTCAAGTAAAACCTCCAACTTGCCGAGCGCAAGGTCGTATTCTTTTTTATAAATGAGCCCGCACGCCTCGTTCAGCCAGTAGTCAACGTACGATATATCGTTATGCGGAATAAATACGTGCAGCTTGCTTTTTTTGTCCGCCCACATTTCCTTTATAGCATAACCGTCCTCGCGGTTCGCGTCGTTGTCCTCGACTTTCGCGTACAGCGTTTCGAGCGCGCCGTGAAATTCATCGAACTGTCTTTCAAGGTATATGTCCACGGTAACGAAAAGTATTATGCAGGCTAAAAGCGCAACGGTTGTGTAAATTATAGACTTTACCATTTGTTGTTTACCCCGATATTCAAAATCTTATATTTTTCTCCGCATTTTTGGAAATAAACCCTGCCTTCGCCGTCAACCGTCATAACAAGCACTTGTTTCAACTTAACGTTCTGTTCTTTTAAAAATTTATCTAAATCTTCTTGCCCTATTCCCGTAACGGCAAGATTTTTTTTGTCCGCTTTACCGCTGTCTATCAAAGTGACAGATAAAGAAGAGGTAGACCTGTCGGGATTTTCAAGCGCGGAAAAACTTCCGTTCGCCTCATACAGTCCGTAGTAAACGTCGTCCAGACTGAAATATCCCGCAACGCGCATACTTTCAATAAGGTCGCTTATATCAAGATTGTTCTGCCTGAGCTGGTATTCGTCAATTCCGTCTTTGTTAATCACTATGGAAGGCTTTCCGCAAACCACCGTTTTCATGGGTTTGAACCACAAATCCAAAAGCCAAACAATCTGGTGCAGAATAAAAATTGCCACTATGGCAATTATACCGTAAAGTAGCGGGATAGAAGTGTCCGCCATAGGTATGCAGGCAAGTTCGGCAATCAAAAGCGAAATTACAAATTCAAAGGGTTGCATTTCGCCCACCTGACTCTTTCCCATAAGCCGCATTATTAATAGCAGGGTTAAAAATATTACTGTTGTTCGCACAAATATCAATGCCATAAAATAAGTTTGTACAATTTTATTTTCAATATTCTTGATTAACCGCGCGTCTTTATGCTATAATATAAAAACGTATGGAACACAGTGACTACGTTAAAATCAATCCGGGCACAGTTGTCACGCGGACTATTTTAAATAATCTTTCAAGCCCAGACGACGAGCTTAAAATAATACACATTGCGGGCACAAACGGCAAGGGCTCGACCGCCGAATACTTTACCCGAATTTTAATTTCCGCGGGTAAAAAAGTCGGCACGTTTACTTCGCCTGCGGTGTATTCCTTTTACGACCAGTTCAGGATAAACGGCGAAAATATCCCAAAGGAAAAAATCGAACGTTATTTTGAAAGGGCTCTGAAGGCAAGCGAGGGCTTAGGCGCAACCGACTTTGAAATTCAGACGGCGGGCGTTATCCTCGCCTTTAAAGAAGAGGGCTGCGAATACGCCGTTATCGAGTGCGGAATGGGCGGGCTGGGCGACGCTACCAACGCAATAAACAAAAAGGCGCTTGCCGTTATTACTTCCATATCTTTGGAGCACACCGCATATCTCGGCGATACGATAGAAAAAATCTGCGAACAGAAGGCGGGTATAATAAAAGACTGCCCTGCGGTAATAAATGCGTTTCAGCCGACAGAAGCAAGGGCATACTTCAAAGCCCTCGGCGCACACTTTGCGGAAGTATCGTCGCAAGACTTACAGACGTACAATGCCCAAACGGCAATTGACGGTGCAAGAATTTTAGGAATACCCGATAAGGCAATTTACGAAGGAATTAAAAACGCTAAGCTTGCGGGGCGCGTCGAAAAGCTTTCCGCGGACAGAAACTACATTCTTGACGGTGCGCACAATCCCGCCTCGTTCGAGCCGTTAAAACAGTACCTGCGCAGTATACCGAACAATGAAATCACAATTATATTCGGCTGTCTTGCCGATAAGGATATTGACGGCAATCTTGCCTGTCTTGCAGGTACTGCCAAAAATATAATTGCCGTGGAATGTACAAGCCCGCGCAAAATGGGGCTTGATAAAATATATAAAGCATGTAAAAAATACTTCGCAAACGCAACAACCGCGTCGGGAGTTTTGGACGGGTTGAACAAAGCTTATACAAAGACAGTGGTAGTGTGCGGTTCGTTCACGCTGTTGAAGGAGGCAAAGGAATGGATAGAGAAAAAGCAATTAAAGCGGTAGAGGACTTACTCAAAGCCCTCGGCGAGGACGTTATGCGCGAGGGGCTTAAAGACACTCCGAGGCGTGTTGCCGACGCATTCGCTGAATTTGTTTCGGGCGAAGGGCAGGACGCGGGCGAACACCTTTCAAAGACCTTTACGGGTGCGGGCGGCGAATTGGTTATAGAAAAGGACATTGCCTTTTCGTCCACGTGCGAACATCATCTTATGCCCTTTTTCGGCAAAATTGCAATAGCCTACATTCCCGACGGTAAAGTTGTCGGGCTTTCCAAGCTTGCAAGAACAGTCGAAGTCTTTTCAAAACGCCTCCAGTTACAGGAAAGATTAACCGCGCAGATAGCCGAAGAAATTATGCGCTGTCTTGCGCCCAAGGGAGTTATGGTCGTATGCGAGGCTGAGCATACGTGTATGACCTGCCGCGGCGTTAAAAAGTCCGGCTCGGCAACAATGTCTTACAGCATCGCGGGGAATTTCCCCGAAGACAAAAAGCGCGAAGTGCTTGCGCTTATAAAATAACGTAAATGATAATAGGCAATAAAAAGTTTGAAAATTACACCTATGTAATGGCGATTGTAAACCTTACGCCCGACAGCTTTTACGCGCACAGCCGAAACACCGAACACACCGTATTAAAGACGGTTGAAAGAATGGTAAGCGAAGGCGCGGCGGTAATAGACATAGGCGCGCAGTCAACCCGCCCGGGGTATAGAGAGATTTCCGCCGACGAAGAAATTTCGCGTTTGGAACGCCCTTTGAGGCTCATAAAAGAAAATTTCGATATCCCCGTTTCGGTGGATACCTATTTTTCTAAAAGCGCGGATTACGCCCTTTCTATGGGCGCAGATATGATAAACGACGTGTGGGGACTTGCGCACGATAAAGATATGGTGGACGTCATTGCAAAACACGGCGCGTCGGTGTGCATTATGCACAATGCAAAAGAAACGCTCGAAGGCGACATATGGCAACCAGTAAAAGGCTTTCTGAAAAACAGCGTTGATGTTGCCCTGAAAGCGGGTATAGACAAAGAAAAAATCTGCCTTGACGGCGGTATAGGCTTTGCCAAGACAAGGGAGCAGAACTTCGATCTGTTGAAGTGCTACAACCGCCTTTCGGAGCTTGGTTATCCCTTACTGCTCGGCGCAAGCCGTAAATCGATGTTCGGCGGCAGGGTGGAGGACAGGCTCCCCCAAACGCTTGAAAGCACACGCATTGCGGTAAAACACAAAGTGCTGTTCGTGCGCGTGCACGACGTTAAGGAAAACGTGCAGGTTATAAAGGAAGAATACGGAGGTTAAAGAGTGAATAAAGTTTTAATCCGCGGGCTTGAAGTTATTGCCAGCCACGGCGTGAACGATTTTGAAAAGACAGAACTGCACACCTTTGTATTCGACGCGGACATTCAGACCGACTTTTACAAGGGGGCAATGAACGACGACCTCGAAGGCACGGTAAATTATTCGTCCATTTGCAAACTTATAACTAAAATAACTCAGGACAACGTTTTCAACCTCATTGAAAAGCTTGCGTACGAGTGCGCCTTTTCGCTGTTGGAAACCTTCCCCGCAATTAAAAAGGTAACGCTTACCGTGTGGAAACCCGAGGCGCCAATGAACCGCAAGTTCCAAAACGTCGGCGTAACGGTGGAGGCGGAGCGTGAAATTGCCTACCTTTCGCTCGGCTCGAGTATGGGCGACAGAAAAGCCAGCCTCGATAAAGCAATAAAGCTTTTGAACGGGGCGCGCGGTATAGAGGTTTTAAAAGTTTCCGACTATATCCAAACCGAGCCGTACGGCGGCGTTGCAAAGAACGCCTTTTTAAACTGCGCGGCAAGCGTATCAACTTTTTTGACTCCGCACCAGCTCCTCGATAAAATCCATGAAATCGAAAAAGAGTGCGGAAGAGTGCGCAACATTCACTGGGAAGACAGAACTCTCGATATCGATATAATATTTTTCGGAGATAAAAAGATAAACGACGAAACACTTACAATTCCCCACCCCGATTATTCAAACCGCGATTTTGTTAAAATACCGTTAAAAAGCATCGCGCCCCACTTAATAAAATAACAGCCCGTAACGCCGTATTCCAAAAATTTATTGTGCAAATTGCACAAACTTTTTTAAAAAATATGTACAAAAATTATTAAATATGTTATAATTCGTCCGCAGTTATGTAGTTAAGTTAACTAAGCTGTATAGGAGTATATTTTGGAAAAGATCGGCATTATAGATTTGGGCTCGAACTCCGCCAGACTTGTAATCGTTAACCTGTTCGCCGACGGCTACTTTATGGTAGTTGACGAACTGAAGGAAAGCGTGCGCTTAGGACAGGATATGGAGCGCGACGGATTTTTAAAACCTCAGCGTGTTGCGGAAACAATAAAAACGCTTAAGATGTTCCGCAAGCTTTGTGATGCAAGCAACGTCACCCGCATAATAGCGGTGGCAACGGCTGCCGTACGCAGGGCTAAAAACCAGCGCAGTTTTTTAGACGAAATTCAGGCAAGCTGCGGTATTAAAATACGCGTTCTTACTGCCGAAGAAGAGGCGCTTTACGTTTACCGCGGCGTTATAAACACTATGGACGTGCCCAAAGGCATAGTGCTTGAAATAGGCGGCGGCGCAACCAAAATAGTCTACTATAACAGAAGAAACATTTTAAACTACACAACCCTGCCTTTCGGCGCCGTAACGCTTACGGGCCTCTTTTCCGAGGACGGTTTAAAGCCCGAAGAAATCGCCGCAAAAATAGAAGAATTTTTCACGGAACAGCTCAAACAGGTTGAGTGGATAAACGACGTAGACCCCGACGTCCAGATGATAGGCGTGGGCGGTTCTTTCAGAAACCTTTTCAAAATAAGCAAAATGGTGCACAAATATCCTCTCGATCAGGTGCATAACTACAATATGCCCGTTGATGACTTTTTGCCCGTATACGATATGATTAAGGTTTTAAGCCTTGATAAAAAGAAGAAGATAAAGGGTCTTTCCACCGAACGTGCGGACATTCTTCCCGCAGCGCTTGCAATCATTAAATCGTTCATAAATTTCTTCGGTTTCGACAAGTTCATAATGTCGGGCGCGGGATTAAGGGAAGGCATAATGTTCAATCAGGCGCTCCCTATTACGGAAGAAAAACCCATTTCCGACGTAATGAACTACTCGCTTACAACCCTTGTTAAATACTACGGCTGTGACGAAAAGCACGTTGAACACGTCGTCAACTTAAGCATACAGCTGTTTAAACAGTTAAGGGTGCTGCACAAATTCCCCAGACAGTATTTAAGAGTGTTAAAGGTTGCCGCAACTCTGCACGACTGCGGTCAGAGCATTAAGTACTATAACCACCAGCGCCACAGCTGTTATATGATTCTGAACTCCTCGCTGTACGGCGTTTCGCACAGGGATATAGTGCTTGCGGCATTTACCGCCTGCTGTCACAAAAAGGAAGATATAAACCCCTACGACTGGGCAAGATACCGCGATATTCTTCACGAGGAAGATATAGAAATAGTAAAACGCCTCGGCGTAATGCTGAGGATAGCCGAAAGCCTTGACAGGTCAATGTCGGGTACGGTAAAGTCAATCAACTGCGACATTTTAGGCGATTCGGTAATAATGAAGACCGAAGTAGACGGCGACGCGTCGCTTGAAATCCGCGACGCAATGGCTGCGGGCGCAGAGTTCAAAAAATGCTTCCACAAAAATCTGGAAATACTTTAAGCTTTTCGCGCAAATTCCAATAAAGCGGGTTTGCGCGTGTTTATTTACGGCAAGTTTAACTTGAAAATTTATACTTATGGAATACATTCTTGCAAGCGCGTCACCGCGCAGGAGCGAACTTCTTACTTTGGTAATACCCAAATTCGAGGTTATCCCCGCCGTGGCGGAAGAAAAAGTTAATATATCCCTTTTCCCCGAACAAATGGTATGCTCGCTTGCCGAAAGCAAGTGTGACGAAGTCTTTAAAAATAACCGCGACAAAACGGTTATAGGCTGCGACACCGTAGTCATTTTCGAGGGCGAAATTTTAGGCAAACCCAAGGACAGACAGGACGCCTTCAATACTTTAAAACGCTTATCGGGCAAAACGCACTACGTAATAACCGCCGTGTGCGTAAGAAACAAGCACAAAAAACTTATCGACTACGACAGGACGGAAGTTAAATTCAATACCTTAACCGACGATTTTATAAAAATCTATGTCGACAGCGGTTCCCCCCTCGATAAGGCGGGCAGTTACGGTATACAGGACGGCGGACTTGTAAAGGAATATTTCGGCAGTTACACGAACGTTGTCGGTTTACCCGTAACGTTGGTTAAAAAAATGCTTGAAGAGGTTACTTAATATGACAAGACTTGCAATCGACTTAGGGTCGAGTGTAACTAAAATATACATGCCGGGCAGCGGCGTCGTCTTAATGGAATCCACCTGCATAGCCGTAGAACAGGTCACTGAGGGCAGTGAAAAAAAATTAAACATAAAAGCTTACGGCGATAAGGCGCGTGCGCTTTCGGGCAGGGCGGCTGTCAATACCCACATTATAAATCCCGTGTTCGAGGGAGATATCGTACACGAAAATCTTGCCTGCTGTCTTTTGGAATACTTCCTTGAAAAAGTAGGCGTAACGAAGAGAAAAGCAAAGAGGACGGAAGTTATTTTCATTCTCCCCTGCGGCTGCGAGCCGGAGGTTAAGGAAAAATACAGGCTTATTGCCGACGAGTGCGGTATAGCTTCGGTATACTTTACAATAACGCCCTTTGCCGCGCTTTTAGGACACAACATAGCAATAAGCGAAAGCACGCCTATGTTCTGCATTGATATAGGCTACGGACTTACCAATATAGCAGCACTTTCGCAGGACGGTCTTATATCGGGCGTAAACGTAAATCTCGGCGGCGGCAATATCGACGTGCATATAATCGACCAGCTTGCCGAAAACAAAAACCTTAAAATAGGCACGCTCACCGCCGAAAAAATAAAGAACACGGTGGGAAGTTTACTTCACGACGACAATAAAATGATGGTAGCGGAAGGCAGGGAAGTAACGAGCGGCGCGCCCGCCTCGGTTGCCGTCAATTCGTCCAACTTCTACGAACTCATATGCACATACGTTGATAAAATTTTAGAATACGTAACGGCAATAATGTCCAAGCTTTCAGCCGAAGTATCGTCGGGCATAATGCGCGGCGGAATATATCTTTCGGGCGGACTTATAAAAATGGACGGCTTAGCGGAATATATCGAGGAAAAACTCAAAATCCCCGTAAACCTTCCCGAAGAACCCCAGCTTGCCGCGGTAATAGGCGCGGGCGCAATTCTTTCTAACGACGACCTGTTCGACGTCCTTGCAACACAATAATATAAATAAGCACGGCGTGCAATAAAGCACGCCGTGCGTTTTTATTTTTTACAACATTACCAATCATTAATACCTAAAAGATAATCCGTTGAAACATTAAAAAATTTGGCTATTAGTTCTAATGTTTCAAAATCGGGTTGTCTGAAACCTGTTTCCCAACTGCTGATACTTCTTTGACTAACATTTAATTCTTTTGCAAGTTCAGTTTGCGAAAGTTTCTTCTCTATTCTTAATTCTTTAAGTTTTTCTTTAAACTTTATCATACATACATTATACTACCAAATGTAGTAAAAATTACTTGACTTAGCTCTAAACGAGCTATATTATATTTATATAATAAAATATGAGGTGACAAAATGTTTGAAAATATGTTAGATAAAGTTTATTTCAATACGTTCGAGGAAGTGGAATACAATAAAACTTATAACAAGACAAGTAAAAAGGCAGACGACTTATATGAAAAGTTTATTGAAACACTTTCAGAAGAGCAAAAAAATGATTTAATTAAATTGGTAGATTTATATTATGATTTACAAGCCGAGGCTTCGCATATATTTTTTGATTACGGTTTTAAGTATGCGTTCAGGCTTGCGTCAGAATGTTGTAATTAATGTTATTTTTTTCTTGCAAAGATAACGATTTTTTATTATAATACTTTATATGAGCAAACCTAATCAGCATATTCGCAACTTCTGTATTATAGCCCACATAGACCACGGCAAAAGCACGCTTGCAGACAGGCTTATGGAAAAGACGGGGCAGGTTTCTTCCCGCGATATGGAAAACCAGCTTTTAGACTCCATGGATATCGAGCGCGAGCGCGGTATCACCATAAAGCTTACGCCCGTAAGAATGTTTTACACCGCAAAGGACGGACAGGAGTACGTTTTAAACTTAATCGACACACCGGGACACGTGGACTTCACATACGAAGTTTCGCGCTCTCTCGCCGCGTGCGAGGGCGCAATTTTAATCGTCGACGCGTCGCAGGGTGTAGAGGCGCAGACTCTTGCAAACGTGTATCTCGCGCTTGAAAACAATCTTGAAATTATTCCCGTAATCAATAAAATAGATTTACCTTCCGCCCGCCCCGACGAGGCGAAACAGGAAATAGAGGACGTAATAGGACTTGACGCGTCCAACGCGCCCCTCGTTTCGGCTAAGGAAGGAATAGGCATAGAGGACGTCTTGGAGGCGGTAGTCCGCGACTTCCCCGCCCCCGACGGCGACGAGTCCGCACCTTTAAAGGCACTTATCTTCGACAGCTATTACGACAATTATAAAGGCGTAATTCTGTTCGTCCGCATAAAGGACGGCAAAGTGCAGGTGGGCGATAAAATAAAAACCTTCCGCTCGGACAAGGTTTACGACGTTGTCGAAGTGGGCGTGTTCAGTCCGGGACTTGTTCCCAAGGACGGACTGTACGCGGGCGAAGTAGGTTATATCGCCGCGTCAATCAAATCAATTTTGGACGTTGCTGTGGGCGATACTGTCATAAATGCCGAACGCCCCGCGCCCGAACCTCTCCCCGGCTACAAAAAAGTTCAAAGCGTGGTATTCTGCGGAATTTATCCTTTGGACGGCAGCCGTTTCAACGACCTGAAAGAGGCAATATTGAAATTACAGCTCAACGACGCGTCGCTCATATTCGAGCCGGACAACTCGGTTGCGCTCGGTTTCGGTTTCCGCTGCGGTTTCTTGGGACTTCTGCATATGGAAATCATACAGGAGCGCATAGAGCGCGAATTCGGGCTTGAAATTATAACCACCGCGCCTTCAGTAAGCTATAAAGTAGTCAAGACGGACGGCGAAGTAATTTTTGTGGACAACCCTTCGCACCTTCCCCCGCAGTCCGAAATAGAGCATATGGAAGAACCAATAGTCAAGGCGGACATATATTCACCGCCTGACTATCTGGGACAGATAATGGACTTATGCCGTGAAAAGCGCGGCACATTCCTGCAAATGACTTACCTCGATAAGAGCAGAGTGCAGCTCGAATACGACTTGCCCTTAAACGAAATAATCTTTGACTTTTTCGACGGAATCAAGTCGCGCACCCGCGGCTACGCAAGCTTCGACTACGAACTCAAAGGTTATCAGAAGAGCAAGCTTGTCAAGCTCGATATACTCTTAAACGGCGAAGTGTGCGACGCGCTTTCAATGATAGTGCACGAGGATTCTGCGTACACGCGCGGAAGAACTCTTTGCGAAAACTTAAAAGAGGCAATACCCCGCCAGCTTTTTGAAGTGCCCGTTCAGGCGGCAATCGGCGGTAAGATAATAGCGCGCGAAACGGTAAAGGCAGTCAGAAAGGACGTGCTTGCCAAGTGCTACGGCGGCGACATTACGAGAAAGAAAAAACTCCTCGAAAAGCAGAAAGAGGGTAAAAAGCGTATGCGCTCCATAGGCAGCGTTGAGGTTCCTTCCGAAGTGTTTATGCAGATTTTAAAAACCAACAAAGATTAATATGTCCGAATTTTTCAACCGTATTTACGAAGTCGTAAAACAAGTGCCTTTTGGCAAAGTAACAACCTACGGCACCGTTGCAAGGCTTGCAGGTTCGCCGCGTGCGTCAAGGCAGGTGGGGTGGGCGTTGCACAACAACCCTCAGCCGGGAGTTATCCCCTGTCACCGCGTAGTGTTCAAGGACGGCAGTTTAACACAGGGCTTTGCCTTCGGCGGGAGAGACGTGCAGAAAGGTATGCTTTTAAACGAGGGCGTAACCTTTTCGGAAGAGTATAAAGTAGATATGATAAAGTGCCTTTGGGAGGTTTAGCTTGGCAGGAATTTACGTTCACATACCCTTTTGCAAGAGCAAATGCTCGTATTGCGACTTTACTTCATATCCCGATAAACTGTGCTATGCCGAAGGGTATATGGCTTGCGTATACCGCGAAATGGCAAAGCGCAAGGAAGAACTCAAAAACTATAAATTCGACACCCTGTACATAGGCGGAGGCACGCCTTCGGTAATCGACGAAAAATATATCGCAATGCTCGTCGCCTCGGCTAAAAGAAACTTCAACCTCGCGCAGGACGCCGAAATAACCATAGAAATGAATCCCGGCACGGTCAGCGAGGAGAAAATAAAAACGTATAAAAAGTGCGGTATAAACCGCTTTTCTGTAGGCTTGCAGACGGCAATCGACAGCCAGCTTAACGACATAGGCAGAATACACAATTTAAACGACTTTGTATACTGTGCAAAACTTTTAAAGGGCGAAAACTTCAACGCCGACGTAATGATAGGCTTGAAAAACCAGTCAATTGACGATATTGAGAAAACTATCGAAGTAGCCTCGGCGTTCGGCGCAAGCCATATCTCCATGTACGCATTAACCCCCGAAGACGGCACGCCCATTTACACTGACTACCTGAACGGCGAACTCCCCGACGGCGACGAAGTTGCCGCGCAGTATAAGGCGGGAGTGGAAAAGTTAAAATCGCTCGGGTTTAACAGATACGAAGTTTCAAACTTCTGCAAAGATGGCAAGGAAAGCCGCCACAACTTGAACTACTGGCAGCGCGGCGAATACATAGGTTTTGGCGTTTCTGCGTCGTCGTGTATAAATAACGTGCGCTTTACAAATACGTTCGATTTAGACGAATACTTCAAATGTATCTTATCCGACAACTTTGCCGTAATCGACCGCGAAGAGATTGACGAGGAGGGGCGCGAAGAGGAGTATATAATGCTCCGCCTGCGCACGGCAAATGGTATCGACCTTAAAGAATATACTAAGCTTTTCAACGCCGACTTCACAAAAAAATATTCCGCGCAGCTTAAAAAACTTGAGCACAGCTTGGACTGCGACGGAAAAACCATAAAAATAAAGGACGAATACCTCTTCGTCCAGAACAGCATAATAGTAGAATTTTTCAATTAAAAGCAAGCGGGGCGCATTTCAAATGCGCCCCCGCAAATTTTATGTACTGGTTTTCTTATTTGCAATAATCTTTCCGCGGACGCCGTCTACTAAATAGGCGTCAATGTTTTTGTCGCGGTCGCACACGCCCACGTAGTAGTAGCACCCCTCGTCGTACAAAAGCCTTACGTAAATTTCGCCCTTGAAAATACGGTTTTCAGTAAGCGAAGTAAACAGGTCGGGGTTGTGTTCCATAACGCACTTAACCGCATTTTCGCAGGTCATAACACCGTCGTCTTTAACGTTCATTGCCGTGTAGCTGTTGCTTTCGCCGTCGCAGGACAGAGTAACGGTTGCGCTTTCCCCGCTTATTCCGCAGCTTGAAAGACTTAAATAATATTCGTTTTCAACCGCGCGGTAACTCATTTCATTTTCGGTACCGCCTACCGAAATATTTACCTCTTCGGGGTTTTTGGGAAACTTGACGAAAATTTCCGTCAAAGTGGTCATTTCACCCTTAATGCCGTCGGCGTTGTAGGGGTTTTCCTTTTCGGAAAGATAAATTTTAATTTCCAGCCCGTCGTTGGAATACAGGTAAATATCCGTTCTTTTTTCCGAAATGTAGGAGCAGTAGTCCACACTCTTTTGGCAACCGCACAAAAATGCGAGCATGGTAAACAAAACAGCAGTAATGCAAAAAATTTTCTTCATATTACAATATATTTTCAAAGTCTCACGTTAAGAATATATTTTTTCAAACAGTTGCATTTTTATCTTGATTATGATAAAA
>JAIDSQ010000013.1 GCA_029061155.1 Clostridia bacterium | reverse complement strand
GTTGAAAGCTTGCTCTTGCGTTTCTTTAACTGCAACTCGGAACAAAACTTCGTCGGAATACTGCGTATCTAAAACATTTGCGCTCTTTTCGCTGAAATATCTTAGCGCCGTATCCACGCCCGAATAGTCCGTGCGGTACAAACTTTCCGAACAAATTTCATAGCTCACTTTTTGAGCAGTATCCAAATTTTCGGCAGTTGCGCCCGAGTATGCGCGGACAAGTCCGCCTGCACCGAGCTTTATTCCTCCGAAATAGCGCGTAACTACGACGGCGGTCTGCATAAGCTTTTTATTCTTTATCACTTCCAATATGGGCATACCCGCCGTGCCCTGCGGTTCGCCGTCGTCCGAAAAACGGAGAAAGTTGCCGAGACTGTCGCAAATATACGCGTAGCAATTGTGGGTTGCGTCGGCGTACCTGGAAGATATTTCGGCTATAAAATTTTTAGCCTGCTCCTCGTCTTCCACATGGCGGGACGTGGTGATAAAGCGCGATTTTTCAATTGTCTTTTGCGTTACGCAGTCACCGCTTACGGACAGGTACGGATTCATAGAATATACCTTAAATAAACTTGATTTTTACGTGAACTTTTTTACCCTTGTGAACTGTATCGCCGTCGGCAACAGGTGCGTTGATATCCGTGACTTTGCCGTCATTAAGCGTTACGCCGCCCTGCTGAATGAGCCTTCTCGCCTCGCCGTTAGACGCGCAAATACCTGCCGCGACAAGCACGGGGATTATGATATGCGTTTCAACTTTTACCTGCTTTTCGGGAAGGTCTCCGCCTCCGCCGAAAGCCGCGCGCGCCTCGCTCTGCGCTTTTTTAGCCTTATCTTCGCCGTGGACAAGTTTTGTAAGTTCGTATGCAAGAATTTCTTTCTTTTCGTTAATTCTTCCGTCTTCCCACTTATCCATTTCGCGAATTTGTTCAATTGGAATAAAGGTCAGCATTTTAATGCACTTCATTACGTCTGCATCGTCGATATTGCGCCAGTACTGATAGAACTCGTAAGGGCTTGTTCTGTTTTCGTCAAGCCAAACCGCACCTTTTGCGGTTTTGCCCATCTTCTTGCCTTCGCTGTTCAACAGCAAAGTAATGGTCATAGCATATGCGTCCTTACCACTCTTCTTCCTTATAAGCTCGGTTCCCGCAAGCATATTGCTCCACTGGTCGTCACCGCCGAACTGCATATTACAGCCGTAAGTTTCGTTCAAATGCCAGAAATCGTATGCCTGCATTATCATATAGTTGAACTCAAGGAATGAAAGCCCCTTTTCCATACGCTGCTTGTAACATTCGGCGCGGAGCATATTGTTTACGGTAAAGCAAGCGCCGACATCGCGCAAAAGCTCTACATAGTTCAATTTTAAAAGCCAGTCTGCATTGTTTACGAAAAGCGCCTTATCTTCGCCGAATTCGATAAATCTTTCCATCTGCTTTTTGAAACACTCGCAGTTGTGGTTTATTGTTTCCGCCGTCATCATGGAACGCATATCCGTTCTGCCTGTCGGGTCGCCTATATGTCCTGTTCCGCCTCCGACTAGTACGACAGGTCTATTGCCAGCCATCTGCAATCTCTTCATAAGGCAAAGCGCCATAAAGTGCCCTACGTGCAAACTGTCAGCCGTGGGGTCGAAACCTATATAAAATTTAGCGCCGCCCGCATTTATGAGTTCACGGATTTCGTTTTCGTCTGTAACCTGCGCTATAAGTCCTCTTTCTTTAAGTTCTTCAAAAATTTTCATAGTAATCACCTTTAAACAATTTTAGCATTACTTATGAAAATTTGCAATTGTTTTGTAAGTCAATCAGTGAAGAAATCGTCTTTTGAAAGATTTTCCCTTGCCTTTTCTATTGCGCGCTTTTCTATGCGGGATATGTACGAACGAGATATACCGAGTTTTTTTGCAACTTCGCGCTGGGGCAGTGCGGTTCCGTCTTCAAGTCCGTACCTTAAAGAGAGAATTACAAACTCGCGTTCGTTTAAAAATCTTTTGAGGTGTGCAACAAATTTTTCGCGCTGGATACTTTTTTCCACCTGCGCGAAAACGCTTTCTTCCTTTTCGGATAAAAGGTCGATAAGCGTAAGCTCGTTTCCGTCCTTATCCACTCCGACGGGGTCGGAAAGCGACACATTGTTTTTGTGCTTTTTACCTGAACGAAGGAGCATTAATATTTCGTTTTCTATGCACCTTGCGGTGTATGTTGCAAGCTGTGTTCCCTTACCTTCCTGATAAGTGTTTATTGCTTTAATAAGTCCTATCGACCCGACGGAAATCAGATCGTCGGTTTCCGCCGAGCCTGTATATTTTTTTACTATGTGCGCGACGAGGCGCATATTGTGTTTAATTAAAGTTGCCTTTGCCTGTTCGTCGCCCGCGCGCGCAAGTGCCAAATACTTGCTTTCGTCTTCGGGGGAAAGCGGTTTGGGAAAGGTTCCGTTGTTCCTTACCATTCCCGTAAACAGAAAAATTTTGCCGAACAGCTGGCTTAACAAATCAAAAAACATACACTACCTCTTTTAGGTAATGTATGTTTTCGACAGTTTGTACTATTCTTTTTAAAAATATTTTTATTTAGTCTAATTCAAACGCGCCCGTATACAGCTGGTAATACTTGCCCTTTTGCGCTATAAGCTGTTCGTGGTCGCCTCTTTCGATTATTTCTCCGTGTTCAAGCACCATAATTGCATGGCTGTTTCTTACGGTCGAAAGTCTGTGCGCGATAACGAATACCGTCCTGCCTTCCATAAGTTTATCCATACCCTGCTCGATAAGCTTTTCCGTTCTCGTATCTATGGACGAAGTTGCCTCGTCAAGAATAAGCACGGGACATTCGGAAACCATTGCCCTTGCAATCGAAAGGAGCTGGCGCTGTCCCTGAGAAAGATTTGCGCCGTTGCCGCGAATCATCGTGTTATAGCCTTCGGGAAGGTGCGTTATAAAGAAATCGGCATTGGCAAGCTTGGCGGCTTTTATACATTCATCGTCCGTTGCGTTAAGTCTGCCGTAGCGGATATTATCCATAACCGTTCCCGTAAACAGGTGCGTATCCTGCAATACAACGCCGAGACTCTTGCGTAAATCGTCCTTTTTTATACTCTTAATGTCGATACCGTCATAAGTAATCTGACCCGACTGAATATCGTAGAAACGGTTAATGAGGTTGGTAATTGTAGTTTTGCCCGCGCCTGTCGAGCCTACAAACGCAATTTTCTGACCGGGTTTAGCATATAGACTTATGTTTTTAAGTATAACTTTTTCGTCCGTATAGCCGAAAATAACATCATTGAAGCGTATATCGCCTTTTAAAGGAATATACTCGAACGAGTGGCCCGACGGCTTTTTCCAAGCCCATTTGCCCTCTTCGTGTTCGCCGTAGGTAAGAGTGATTTCACCGCCCTTGTCTTCGGGCACGGTATCTACCATTTCAAAAATGCGTTCCGCGCCTGCAAGCGCCATTACTATTGCGTTGAACTGCTGCGACACCTGCATCAGGGGCATATTGAATTGCCTTGAATACATCAAGAACGAAACGAGCATACCCGCAACAACGGCTACTCTGTTTGCCGTCCCTGTTTCGATTACGGAACACTGTATTGATAAAAAGCCCTTTTCGCCTACGAAAACCATCATAAGCGCGCCGACAAGCGCAACCAAAACATACTGAAGATAGCCGAGGTTATTGTTAACGGGTCCGAGCACGAACGCGTAAGTATTAGCTTTGGAGCCTGCCTCGTTAAGTTCGTCGTTGAGTTTTTTGAAACTTTCACGCGCCTTTTCTTCGTGACAGAAAACCTTTATTACCTTTTGTCCTTCGGTCATTTCTTCGACGTAGCCGTTAAGATTACCTAATGCTTTTTGGTGTGTAAGATAGTATTTCGCCGATCTTCCGCCTATGAATTTGGTTAAGAATATTACCGAAGTAAGCATAACAAGCACTACCAGAAGAAGTGTCACGCTGTATAAAACCATAAACACAAATACCGCTACAAGCGTTATTGCCGACGAAATTATCTGCGGTATGGTCTGCGTAAGCAACTGGCGCATTGCATCTACGTCGTTGGTGTAAAGGCTCATTAAATCGCCGTGGGTGTGCGTATCGAAGTATTTCAAGGGAAGATACTGCATCTTTGCAAACATTTCGTCCCTCATCTTCTTCAGCGTACCCTGCGCTACGTACATCATTATAAGATTGTATGAAAACGACGACGCCGAACCGATAAAGTAAATACAGCCCATAGCGATTATGTTGGGATAAACTATTCCCTGCATATCCGCATTTTTGCCGTTGTCGATAAGCTCGGTGACTATATATGAAATACGCGACGCCGCTGTGACGTTGGCAATAGCCGCAAACAATACAAAGAACACTACAAAACACGTTGCAAGCTTATTGCGTGAAAACGAATAAACCAAAAGGCGTTTTAAAGTTTTCATGGGCGTTTTTGCGCGTTTGCCGCCCTTAAATCCGCCGCGCGGAGAAAAAGCTTTACTCATTTTCGCCTCCTTTTACCTGCGACTCGTAAACTTCGCGGTATATTTCGTTGGTCTTTACAAGCTCGTCGTGCTTGCCTATACCGACTATTTTGCCTTCGTCGAGAACGACTATTTTATCTGCGTCCTGAACCGACGCAATTCTCTGGGCTATTATTATTTTGGTGGTCTGAGGAGCGTACTTTGCAAGCGCCTCTCTTATCTGTGTATCCGTCTTGGTATCCACGGCGGAAGTGCTGTCATCAAATATAATTACGTGCGGTTTTTTAAGGAGCGCCCTCGCTATACACAATCTCTGCTTTTGTCCGCCCGAAACGTTTACGCCGCCCTGACCCAAGTCATAGTCGAATCCGCCGGGGAGCGCGTCGATAAACTCTTCAGCACAAGCCTGACGCGCGGCAATGCGCAAATCTTCTTCGGTTGCGTTCTCGTCGCCCCAGCGAAGGTTTTCGGCAACTGAACCCGAAAACAAAACGTTCTTCTGAAGCACCATTGCAACCTTATTTCTGAGGGTATCCATATTGTATTCCCTTACGTCTACGCCGCCGACCTTTACAGTACCCTGCGTTACATCGTAAAGTCTGGGAATAAGCGATACAAGCGAAGTTTTGCCCGCACCCGTTGCGCCTATTATACCTACGGTTTCGCCCGCGGAAATATGTAAATTTATATCCTGAAGTACGTTTACATTAGCCTTCTGCGAATAAGCAAAGCTTACGTTTTCAAAATCTACCGTACCGTCTGCGACTTCATATACGGGATTTACGGGTTTGGGAAGTGTTGTTTTTTCGTTCAATACTTCGCAAATTCTGTCCATACTGCCCTTGGAAAGAGAAATGAAGTTAAGACACATTGCAACCATCATTACGCCCGAAAGTATCTGTGCAGAATATTGAATAAGCGTTTGAATTTGCGAAGGGCTTACGTTACCCGCAATATTGCCGATTTCCATATTTGAGCCGAGCGTAAGAATGACTAAGTTGACAATGAACATAACAAGCGTTACGCAGGGCATCATTACAGTAAGTATTCTTTCCGCCTTTACGGAATATGTATAGACATCGCCCGAGGCTTTTTTCATTTTATCTATCTCGCGCTCTTCTCGTACAAAAGATTTAACAACGCGTATTGCCGTTAAGTCTTCCTGAACGACAGAGTTCATAGAGTCGTACTTTGTAAACATCGTTCTGAAATAGGGAACAACTTTTATCATACATATGCAGACGACAATTCCGAGCACAAACGCGGCTCCGCCGAATATGAGCGCCATTGTAGGTTCGATAAATATTGTCATTACTATTGACGCAATAAAAAGTATGGGTGCGCGCACCAACATTCTTATTGCCATCTGGAAAGCGTTCTGAACGTTTGCCACGTCGGTTGTAATTCGTGTAATGAGGCTTGCCGTCGAATAGTTGTCTATGTTGGCAAACGAGTAAGACTGAAGATTATTGTACATATCTTCACGCAGGTTATGGGCAAAACCGCAGCTTGCTTTTGCCGCAAGTTTACCGCCCCAAACGCCGCATAAAAGCGCAAACACAGCACATATAACCATTATCGACGCACAGATAGCAATTTCGCCGACATTGATTTCGGTTATTTCACCCTTGGCAAGCGCCTCGAACTGTCCCACTATGAAAGTCATTAAAAAGGGTATTATAATTTCCATTACCGCCTCGCCGACCATTACTATCGGACAGAGAATGGACGGAACTTTGTATTCCCTTACACTCTTCAAAAGTGTTTTAATCATTTTTTACCTCCTTTTCTTGTTTTTGTATTTCAGCCAGTATTTTATTGAGAAGGCTATTAAAAATTTCCTGTTCTTCGTCGGTCAGGGCAGACTGAACCAAAGCGTCGCATTTTTCCATTAAAAGCTTATTCTTTATACAGACGTCTGTACCCTTTTCGGTCAACGTCACAAACTTGGTGCGCGCATCTCCTTCGGAAACGGTACGCATTATAAGCCCCGTTTTTTCGAGCGTGCCGACAAGCGATGATACTGACGACGCCCTCAAATTGATATATTTTTCAATATCTTTCTGACAGACGCTTTTCCCTTCATTCACGCTTTTATGCACAAAAATGAGAACATGCATCTGTATGGGCGTTATGCCGTATTCGGAAAACATATAGTTATTCTCCCTGCTCATCTGACGCTGAAGATAACATATTCTGCCGTATAATCTTTTGTTTTCCAAACGCAACTCCTTATAAAAAAATTATTTAGAACTCTAACAGTTCGAGTTCTAAATAATTATAGTTATCAATTAAATTTTTGTCAACGGTTAAAAAATTTTTATGAAACTTTTTTAACCTTTGTAAAACTTTAACAAATTATGTTAAATGCCAGAAAATGTAAAAACAAGGCTCTTTCGAGCCTTGTTTTTTGTTTGAGTTTAAAGTGTTTCGTCTACAGGAGGAATTTCGATATTCTCTATAGGAGTTGAAACTCTAAGTTCGCAACCGTATCCGCTCGTACTCTGACGACCAAAATAATAGTACGTACCTTCATCTTCATATGCATAGCTCAGGTTAAGGTAACCGTAATCAAGCACGATACCGCAAACCGAACAGTACTTTACGGTAATAGTTTCGTCCACCTGCTCCCCTGTTTCGTAAACATAATGCGAATAGATAAGCGTGCCTTCCACCCACTTATGAGCATCGATAGTGATAGCATAATCAAGGTTTGAACCGTAACGTTCGGAAACGAAGTAAACGCGGATCATATAATTCTTGATACCGTATTCAGCAGCGTAATATGCTATCTGACCAACACTGAAAGTAATCTTTCCGCTACGGTAATAATTTAATTCTTCTGCGCCTTCGTTGCTGTCGTAGTAGTTTACGTCAAACAGCACAGTTTCATTATCGTATTCGTCTGCATCAAGATTGATGAGTGAGAACTGGAACGAATATTCTACGCCTTCCCTGTTATAGTAGCCTATAATATAGTCACTTTCAGAAGTATAGGACAAATCTTCCAAAACAACTCTGCCGTTAAGCTCCTTGGGATTTTCAAGTCCGCAAACATCACATACACCGTTATTATAGTGATGTCCTTCAAAGTAGTGATCGGTATCCTGAACCTCTTGATGACAGAATTTACATAACAGTGTGCCAAGCTGGGTACACGTGGGATGAATTATATATACTCCCTCACCACGGTGACTTACAACGCCGGGTCTTACGGGACTTTCACCTGCCTGCGTAGACTCTTTAATCATAGGCGAGCAGTAACCATTGCTGTAATCGTACTCTGTCTTATTCCAGATGGAAGGTGTCTCCGAATAATTACCTTCTTTATCATAGTAATCGTATGAATCGTAATGTAACGTGGCAAACCGTTCACCTTGTACGAAGACATACTCCCACCTATCAGAACTTGTAAGCCGATTATAACCGTCTAGATGCTGAGATTCGCTGATTAAGGTCGCATATGACCCGTCGGAATTATAAGTCCAAATGGTTACATCCTTCTGATATGACGTAATATTGCCAGAAGAAACTGCACCGCCATAATACGTAATAAGTATCGTTTCACTTGTCACTTGACCCGGAGCAGCGTACGTATAAGCGGTTTCCATTTTATAGGAATAATCTTCAGTGTTGTCTTCAGCACTATTTTTATAGATGGTATGAGTTTCGGTTTTGCTTACCAAAAGACCGTTGACGCGGGATTCGGCATATTCAGTTGTTTCCACTTTAAGTCCGCAATCTTCGCATCTGCTCTCATCGATAAATCCGTTAGACGTTTCAGTATGGGTTGTTTTAGTGTTATGCTCGTAGTTGTAATAGTAGGGCAACACATTACCTGTATAAACTGTTCCGCCTGTTACAGTTCTCTTGTCGCTTATAGTAACGTTAAAGATAATATGTTCTGCATAGGTTGCATAACATGTGCTATCCTTTGTGTAGTCGGTATAGTATGCAAAGTTGAAACCACAGGTTCCTTCTGCATTGTTATCGACTACAACGCAGGCGTAAACGTTTACCTTCTGCTCCTTGCCGTTGACCGTATAAATATAATCACCGAGAGGTCTGATACTGTCAAAGCCTTCGCCGTATCTATAGCTGTCGTAATGCCAGTATTCGTGAACCCAGCCGGTATGCAGGTATTTACCGCAAGCGCAACCGTAAAGATAAATGGTATGTTTGCAAGTATTGGTCGTACAATCAATTATATCTTTAAGATATGTTTCGTGCCCGTATGTAGTATATGAATCAACTACCTCTTCACACTCGCGGCATACATACATTACAAGAACGCCTTCTTCACAATTAGCTGCACCCTCGGCAAGCTCATACTTGACGTTGTTGTGATAATCATTGTCAAGGTGGTAAATGTGGCTGGCGTAGCCGTATCCGCAAGCCTCACATTCCAAATAATAGTAGCCGCCGCACTCGATTTTACTCTTTTTGTCGTTAAGGACAAGCTTTTCGTAGCTGTGAGGGTTCTCTGCCGTATAGGCGCCTTTTTCCGTATCGTAATAGAACGATTTGCTCGATTGATACGTGTAAGGTTCCTCAACACGACTATTCAATATGCGGTCGCTTATTATAACCTGCGTTCTGCTGTGAATTACTCTTTCGTAAGATGTGCGTTCAACATAAGCAGTGCACATACCCATGATATCGTACATATCGATGTTTCCGCAATAGTTCTTGGAAACCATAAATGCGCTGCCGCCTGTGAAGTCGTACTCTTCCACTCTCTTTTCAATATTTTCATAGCAATATACGTAATTGCCTTCCCAGTTCTCAATTCTGCGGTTCCTCATTTCAGTAGTAACAACTATCTTAACAATGTTACCTCTTACGTCCGTATGAACAAGCATTTCTTCGCCCTTGTCGAAAGTGTACAAGTTGGGGAACATATCGCTGTATTGAGTTTCAAAGTGTTTGTTGGAATAAGCGGTAATAATGCTGTTTCTTTCAAACTTGGGTTTAGCAGCATTTACTTTATTGATAATTTCCTCGTTAACGGTAGAACTGCCGCCGAATGTGAATTCGACTTCGCCCTTAACGTTTAATATTTCGTCCGTAGTCTGCACTTCGCCGGGGTTGCTATTTCCGTTTTCGTAGCTGTCCATTACAAAATCATTGATATCGGCTTTAATCTTAGCGGAAATTATGTTACCCTCTTTATCCGTTGAGAAGGACATCTGAACACTTCCCTGCAACGTAGAAACATACTGAATGATATATCCGCGTACCGTTTCGTAAATCATTTCTGCGGAAAGCGCGCCTTCTTTTGCCATTTCAGGAGGTCTGTTATAGTCGGGAGCACCCGAACCGCCGCCCATATTGGACATTATGTCTGCTATGACTTCGTATACAGTTTTATCCTTATAGTTATCAAGCGTTGCCGTTACCATCTGAACCATCTTACCGATGAACTCATCTTTGGTTACCTTCAACTGCGTGTAGATAATTATAAGTTCTGCAACAGTGATATTATTGTAAGTCAGATTGCTGCCTTCTGAAACTTTGCCCGAAAGGAAATCGTCAAGCATTTTTTCCGAGTTAAATTCGTTGCCTGTAATGAGCAACATGATTGCGTCGATAGCCGCGCAAACCTGCTTTTTGTCAATACCGTACTGCTGTACAAAAGTCAATGCCTGTGCCGGAGTAAGGTTGAGAACTGTGGTTACAAGCGCGGGCAACTTGGCGTATACGCCCTCGCCGAGGAAGTTTTCAACTATATCCTTAACCGGCGTTGTGTAAAGAGCCTCGTTAAGTCTTTCAATAGCTGAGAAATCAGCCGTGTATGTATAACCGTCTGAGGTAGGTTCAGTTATAAATGCATTATTGAGTAAGTATCTGAGTACAGAAACAACGATGTCGCTGTTGGTTGTGATAAGGTTATTGAGTATAGGGCTTACCTTGCCGTTGTACCAAAGCAGATATTCCTTAATGGTATCATAGTTTAATGCACCGTTTGACATTGCGCCGAACATATAGTCAAACTCGATGCTCATATACATTGAAGGAACAGCCTGCTGATTATCCGAATTAATTACGATATAAACTGTGCCGTCTTTAACGACAAAATCGCAATCCATAGAAACGTATTCAAGTCCGCTACCTGTATCGATGCTCAACTTAATACTGCCTTCACCTGCGCCGATAATGTCGCCGTCGGCAGAAAGCGTGAGTGTGAGCTTAATAACGTCAAGCTGCTCTGCACTTACTAATACATTTTCATTAACAGGCGAGCCGTTGATGAAAGATAAAGTCTTATCATCGAAGGATAATTCTTTTACGGTTATAGATACCGTACCGTTAAGCGCGGTATTTACAAGGTTGAGATAGTAATCGCGCGCAGCGGGATTGGGCTTGTGGCAAACCTCACATTCGTCTGCGTTGTAGATGTGTCCGAGTGCGTTTACTATGTTGCCTTTATAGCTTGAATTACATTTTGAGCATGTATAAAGTACATAACCTTCAGTTTCGCAAGAGGGTTCTACTACTTCACCTGAAATATAGTTGTGCTCACAGCCGTGACCGCATACGGTACATACGCCGTTAGACATATTGTGTCCGTTTGCTGCAACTACGTTTGTCTTGCTGATTTCAGTATTACATACCGTGCAATATGTCTGAGTGAAACCGCTTACCGTACAGGTTGCCTCCACTACTTTTGTTGCCGTGGTATGACCGAGTGCGTCTACGTGGTCCGTATCGTTTACATGTCCGCAGACGATACATTCGTTGTGTGTATAACCGCTGGTAGTACAGGTTGCCTCAACCTTTGTGGATACTAACGTGTGAGAAGTCTGAGGGATTGTCGTGCTGTAAGTTTCTTCGCACAGTTCGCACTTATAAGTTGCGTTTCCCGACGCCTGGCAGGTTGCAGCAGAGTATGCGGTTGTTTCCCATACATGACCGTAAGCGGGAATTGTTATATCGTACTCTACGTCGCATCTTTTACATTCGTAATGCGTTTTACCGTTTACAAGACAGGTTGCAGCCGTTTTCTGCGTTTCCCAGTCGTGGCCGAGTGCGGCAATGTCTTCCTTTTCATTTATACCGCAACGCGTACAGAAATTCATATCATAGCCCGCCAAAAGACAGGTGGGTTCCTGATGGTACGTCTTAAACGCATGACCGAACTTGTTGCAACGGTCTGCGGGAGTCATTCTTGTTACGGTGTAGTATGAGAAGTGCGTTGTTTCAAACGTAACGAAACCGTTGGAATAAGTTCCCGTTACTTCTTCAAGCTTATCGCCGTTTATGTAAAGTATTACGATATTGTTGGGGTCCTCTTCCGGAGAAATGGTGTAAGGAACAGTTACCGATACCGTACCGCCGAGGTCGGAAACGTTTTGTCCGCCCGCGTTAAGTGTAAGGTTAAATACTGTACCCGTGATAATCTGCGCGTCAGAACCGTTAAGATATACGCCCTCTAACTGGCTTAAATCGTTAATCTTTTCGGCGCCGAGTGTAACATCACCTGCGGGAAGGGCGTTTTTAACGCCGTCGTCAAGTTTAATGGATGTATCGGCAAGGGTAACTTCTCCTGCGCTCTTGACTGCGTCAGCCGAGAACACACTGCTCGTGTCGGGAGAAACTACCGACTTCTTCGTATGCGCGCTGTTATGCGTACATGTGAAAGTGGTTATGCCGTTTGATACGGTTCCGTTGTTCCATATATGGGCGTTTGCATCCTTGTAAGGTTCAGACGTCTGATAACTGCATACCTTACAGGTCTGTGACTTGGTACCGTCGACAGAACAAGTTGCAACCGCAGTAATCGCCGTTGTATAAGCGTGCGACGTAACGTCAGTTGATTTCGTTTCAGTATGTTTGCAACCTTCGTTCATACAATTTCCCGTATAGGTAATCGTATAGCAGATGCCTGCGGTATGTTTATGCTCTATTTCACCTTCATCGCCCCAAACTATGTTATGGGGAAGTTTTGTTTCGTGCGTTTCGTCATACGTCTCTTCACAGCCGTCGTGCGAACATACGTAATGTTTGCTGCCGTCCGCAGAACAAGTTGCGGCGACGGTGCTTACTACCTGATAGTCATGTCCGAGCGCGGGTGAAATTGTTACTTTACAAACCGAACACTTTGACGCCTGTGTACAGGTAGCAGCCGATTCAGCTGTGTGTCCTGTTGCCGGTAAGTATTCCACCGTAGAGGTTGCGCCGCAACCCGCGTTGGAACAAGTTTTATATTTTCTGCCGCCCTCTGTACAAGTGGGGTTTTGTGTCTGTGTGTCCGTACTCCAAACGTGTGTAAGCTGTGTGGTCGTTTCTCTCTTCGTGTCCTTGCACACCGAACATTTGTAAACGTTCGTACCCGCCGCCGAGCACGTCGCAGCAACACTTTCGTCTGCCGCTAACTGCCAGTCATGCAGGGCTTTTTCGCTTACCGCGTCGCTGCCGTCGGTTGCTGCGTGCCAATGATAGTCATCGTCACCCGTCCAGCCCTCGGCATAGGTGTGGCTCGAATCGTCCGGTTTGTTCGGATCGTTCGGATTATCCTGATTATTGCAGCCTACAAAACCGAATACGCAAGCGAATACGGTTACAAGAGACAGAATAACAAGGAAAAGTTTCCTCTTTAAGCCCATACTAAGCCTCCTAAAAAAATTTTACGCGCAAAGGCGCATTTATACATTATTATTGTATCATCACAACGCTGAAATTGTCAAGGGTTAAAACTTAATTTACTTAAATATAGTTAAGCAGCCCGCGAGATTTTTCGCGGGCTGTTAAATTATATATTTGTTATTATCTCTTTGATTGTTTCAACCCAATCCGAAACACCGCCGTCGCTCTTCCCCGTGCGCAAAATAACCATATCATTTGCAGGCGAAATGTACATTATCTGGTCCGACTTCCCCCAGGCTATTATATCGTAACCGGACCGTGCCGAAGGCGTACTGTACCACATGTATTTATAACCTATATTCTTTCCTTCAAGAAACGAGTTTTTGTATTCGCTATTATTTAAAGGAAACAGACATAAAGTCGAGTTTTTCAGCCACTCACCGTTTATCACTTGTGTTCCGTTCCAGTAACCTGCGTGCAATACCATACTCCCTATTTTAATAAAATCAACGGCGCGGAAATTTATACCGCTTTCCATTTTTTCAAAGCCCGACTTTTCGCTGTCCAGGCTCCAGGACGCGTTATAGTCCGCCCCTATTTTGCGCCAAATTTCGCGCCCGAAATATTCGGAAACTCTTACTCCAGTACTGCGCTCCAAAATTATACCCAGTAATAACGGATGATAATTGTTGTAATGAAAGTTACCTTTATATGCGTCGGTTAATTGCGTATGTGATAAAGCAAGCTGTCTTAAATCGGGGTGCCAATAAGTCAAAGTGTCGTCACCGAACCACAGAAATTTATCTTCGTTATAAGCAATGTCAGACCTCATCAAAAGCAAATCTTCAATTGTAATTTTGCCTATTTCCGAATCCTTAAATTCGCTTATATAATCGGATATAGGTTGTGTTACCGATTTTATATATCCATCTTCAACGGCTTTGCCGATTAAAAGCGAAACAACGGATTTCGCCATAGAAAACGAAGTGTTGACGGAATTTTCGCTATAGCCGTTAGCATATTGTTCGTAAACAATCTCGTCGTTTTTTACTACGATAAACGAAGTAGTATCTGTGCTTTTGACAAATTCTCTTAATGATTTTTGCTTGTCTGAATATCTTACGGTTATATTTTCAATATTTGCATTTATATTTTTAACATATGAATACGGCTGTTCGCTTTTCTCTATTATTCTTTCGGGGAAAATTATATAGTCTGTAACGCTTGAATCCCAGTGCGTAAGAACTCTTCCAAGGAACGTCGGGGAATACATTCCCATTGTTACAAAACATAAAATCATAAACGCCAAAAATATCGTAATAATTGGCGTTAAAATTGCTATGATGATTTTTTTTGTTCGGGAAAGTTCGTTTTTCATACTAAGCGTTTAAATCAAATTTTGTTTTGCTAATTGAGTATACTTCTTTACAAACTGCGTTTTTGCTGCCGTATAGGCGTCACGGTTATGCTCGTATTTTTTCCAAAGCTGCAATTTCATTTCTTCGTATTCTTTTGCGACTTTAAAATGATTGTTTAAGTAGTCTCTGAAATATATTTCATCCTTATCATTTTCAAGCCTGATATGCAGATGAAATACTTTTTCGGCAAATCCGTTATCCGTATAGCCCTTATTCAAAGATATGCGTTTGCAATTTGCCGACATAACAATGTAACCGTTTTTCTGTAATATATCGGCAGTATCTTTTAGTTGTTTGTCTGATTTTACAACTATCAGAATATCAATTATAGGTTTAGCCCAAATACCGTTTATAGCAGTACTTCCTATATGATGATACTCTGTATCTGGCGGCAAAATATTTTTTAATACTGCAACTTCTTCTTCGTACCAATTTGCCCAATAAGGTTTGTGCTCCGTAAGAAAAATGGGAAATAGTTCCCAAAGTTCTTCAAGTGTCATTTCACAAAGTTTTTTGCCCATTAAATGCTCCTCCTTTTCAATTGAGGTTTATACGAATAAGTAAAATTCATTTCTAAATCCTGTTTATAGCATAATCATAGTAGCATAAGCCTGCTGAAATGTAAAATGAAATTTTGCGGAAATACGGTGTTGGTAATATAGCTGGTATGATTAAAAGCGAGCAGCTGCCGCGCACACGAGTTGACTGAGAATTATCGCAACCGCAAGGTTGCGCACAAAATAAAGGGCACAGTTTTAACTGTGCCCTTTATTTTGTGGTGACCCGTATTCAGTCTTATTCGAATGTTAACTTATCATATTTTTATTTAGTAATAAAAAAATTATATTTTTCAAAAGATTATTTTAAAGTCGCAAGGCATTTTTCGATTAGCCCATTAGTTTCGAATATACGGTCTATAATTAGGTTGCATTTTTCATTTAACTTTTCCAAGTCAAAAACATATTCTTCTTTAAAGCGCTCTGCTTCGGCTACTGACTCTTGTTTGTTTCCGAAAAGCCATAGAACTGAGCATTGTCGATGTGTTTTATCTTTCATAAAATATAGTGACATATAATCTAAATAAATCTGAAAATAATAGCCCTTATAATTTTTAATTTCATTAGTGGTGAATGCTATATAAACATTTTGACTTTCACTTTCAGCCTTAGCCCCTTTATTTTCAAGTAAATCGTGTATTATTTTTGCAGTTTCTTCTCGCCAATCAGGTTTATTTTCAATTATAAAATCAAAAATTTTTCTGTTGTTTTTATATATTTCTATAGCCTGCTGTCTTAATCTGTCGTTAATGTCCATTTTAAACTCGCTCCTGATTTTTTGCTTGTAATCATTTACCAAAGTTTTTATTGTATTATCTGTATCTTCCATTTCAACCATATCAAGTGCTCTATATATAAGAGAATAATCTATTGCATTCCAATCATTATCTTTTTTCGGTGCTGATTTTTTCGGTGAGAGCAGCAACATAATTTTTTTATGCTTACTATATCTTGCACTAAAAAGAAAAGTTTTGTAATTAGCAAGTTGATTTCCGTGTTCTTCTGAGTCAACTTTATTTTCTATTGCGATTAAAATCTTTTCAGTTTTATCTTTAGAAATTTCCAAATCAATAAGAATATCAATTCGCCCGTCTTTAACAAAAACCTCTCGGCTTACATCAATTTTTTCAATATTGCCGTAAAGCATTGTATAAAAATCAATTTCCGAATTAACCTCTTTAGCAATTAAAGCCAAAAAATTTTTTAAAAATTGCCTTCCTATATCACCGCTTTTATTCGGGTCAAATAAAAACGCCAAAAAATCACTATGTCGCAATTCTTGTCTATTAATATTTAAAATGTCAAAAATATTGTGCTTGTCAAATCCAGCTTTAATAAGGGGTTTGGCGATATCATTATCAAAATTCAACGCAAAATTTTTTAACTCAGTTTCTGTAATTTCTTGTTCCATTTTTTCTCCTAAGTATTTTATATTATCATAACATGTTTTTAAAATTAGTTCAAGTGTTAAGCATATATAAATACTAACTTTAGCAATTAGCTGTGAGATAATCTGTGCAGTGCAAAGTTTTTATTTAGTAAAATAAAAATCAGCCTAACCGAATATCTTTGTGAAATATTCGAATTAGACTGAGATTGGTGACCCTGCCGGGAATCGAACCCGGGATTGAGCCTTGAGAGGGCTCCGTCTTAACCGCTTGACCACAAGGCCTAACTTGCTTTTGCTTTGTGATTATATCACAATAGTTTTTCGTTGGCAAGTAAATTTCGGGCACAATTGAAAATTAATTATTATATAAAAAATCTTCTATCCAGTTCATTACCTCTTCGTCCTCTTCCGTCGCGGCGGCGAAGTCAAATTCGTCAAAGACCGTTTCACCGAGGCGCAATTGTCTTAAAAGCTCGGCAAGGTACTTTTCCGCCTTTACTGTATTATACGGATTGTGCGCTCTTTCCTTAACAGAAAGTTTTGAAATATTATCACCTTCCGCTTTATAGAACGCAGCCCTTGACGGGGACACAACCTCATCCTTATCGCCGTGAATTAAAAATGTAGGCGTACTGTTTTTCATTGCACACTTAGCCGAGTTTGCGTTGCCGTACACGCCGAACTTTAAAAGATTAATTATCCACCAAAAAGGAATTAAAATAACTGAAACGGGTTTTGTCAAATACGGCGACGCACCGCCTGCAATTGTTTTTGCTGGAGTTGTAGGCGCACTTATTGCGATCACTCCGTCCACTTTTCTTTGCTTTGAGGCGCACAGTGCGGAATATCCGCCCCAGCTGTGACCGACGAGAAACACTTTTTCAAAAGAATACTTTTTTGCAAAGTCAATTGCCTTGACCGCCGTTTTTACGCCGCTATACATTCCGCCTATATTCCTGCCCGCGGAAAGGTTGCAACCCTTGTTATCAACTGCAAGCACGGTATAGCCGAGATTACAAAAGTACGCAATTTCGGTTGTATAGGCAATATGCCCCGGCCCCATGCCGTGACAGAAAATTACGAGTTTGTTGTTCTGCGTTTTACCGCGGTAAAAATAGCCTTTAAGCCCATGCGAAAGCGCGACACTTTCAGCGGACAGGTCAAAGTCTTCCGCAGTAAAATATTTCAAATACGGATTTTTATCGGCGCGCTTGCCGAAAGCCGCGCGGTCGCCAACGAGCGCAAACAAAAACAAAAGAACTAAAACTGCCAAAACAGCTATTACGGCTATTAAATAAGGTTGCATAATATACAGGAAATCGGCGCGGTTTTGTAAACCGCGCCGACAATAATTTTAATTAAACGATATAGTGTTTATCAAGCGCGGGTGCGGAATCCATTTCTGCCTTCTGCCCCTCGTAACCGTGTTTGCCCAAAAGCGCGAACGTTGCTTTTTTGCCGTTTTCAACGCCTGGCTGGTTGAATGTGTTTATGTTCAAAAGCGCGCCCGTGTACGCCGTCTGCAATTCGAGAAGGTACATAAGCTGACCGAGCGTGAACTCGTTTACTTCGGGCATATTGATTGTATAGTTCATTCTGCCCGCACGCATAAGCGCATACGCAGTCGCCTTATTTTCAGCCTGAATAAGCTCCTGCATGGTGTGACCGCCGAGGAAACCTACGTCGGGAATATCTTCACAGCCGTAGGCTATGGGCATTTCACAAGCGTACTTTCCTACGGAAATAAAGGTTATTACCTTATCGTAAGGTCCTTCGATATACAGCTGAACCTGAGAATGCTGGTCGGTTACACCTAAACTCTTTACAGGTGTCGTACCTGCGTTAACTATGTTTCCGTCGTAGTCCTCCGCTTTGCCGAGCGACTCCGCCCAAAGCTGGCAGTACCAGTCAGCCATAAGTTTTAAATTATCCGAATAGGGCATAAGCACGTTGATGTTTTTACCCTGTTTCATTGTTATATATTGAAGAACTGCGCACGCAAGCGCGGGGTTGGAAAATACTTCGGGTTTGGAGCAAAGTTCGTCCATATATGCTGCACCTGCAAGCATAGCCTTGATATCGATACCGAGCACTGCCGCGGGAAGAAGTCCTACGGGGCACATTTCGGAAAATCTTCCGCCTACGCCGTCTGGAAGAACGTACTTCTTGAATTTACCGCCGAAACTCTGGTCGATTTTAATGAGGTTGCCTCTGCTTTCGTCGGTTGTGAATATAATATTGTCGGGAAGGTTTACGCCTTTCTTTTTGAGAATATCGGCAATAATGAGATACTGCGTCATAGTCTCGCTCGTCGCGCCCGATTTGGAAATGACGTTGAAACATGTCTTTTCGGGTTCAATTACATCCAAAAGCGCCTGCATTCTTACGGGGTCGACGTTGTCTTCTACGTAGAACTTGGGTCCGTTTCTCTTTTCTTCGGGAAGTTCGTTATAGTGAAGATGCTTTAACGCGTTAAACGCCATTATGGGACCGAGCGCACTGCCGCCGATACCCAAAACGACGAAGTACTTGAAGTTCTTTCTTACCTTTTCAGCCGTCTTTAAAATGTCCTCTACTATTTCGTTTTGGTTATAGGGCAGTTCCGTCCATCCCATAAACAAATCGTCGCGACCGCGGTTTTGCTTAACGTAGTCGAACGCCTCTTTCGCTTTTGTTTTTAATGCGTCAAGTTCGCTGTCTTTAATTCCCTTATCACCCAACGATTTAGACATCATATAGTTGTAGTCAACCGTTACGCGAAGTTTTTCTTTGTTACAATTCATTGTAAACCTCCGATATTTTGCTTTCAGCAATTTCAATTTTTATTATATTACAAATTAAAAATTTAGTCAATACCGAGGCGCAAAATTTTTTAACCTTTTAAGCTGTTTAAAATTGTTGCAAAAACATTTGTTTTAATGTTATAATTTGTTTATGTGCTATGAATTTACCGCAGACCAGATTAATGCGGACAAGTTAATAGAGCAATGGTTTAAGCATTCTTCAAGGCAGATATTCGTGCTTGCGGGGTATGCGGGTACGGGTAAAACCACGCTTTTAAGACACACTGTTACCAATACTTTGGGGCTTGTGCCCGACGAGAGCGCGGCGTTTGTTACGCCCACAGGCAAAGCCGCCACCGTACTTATACGCGGCGGCATACCCGCCACTACTCTGCACAGACTTATTTATCAGTCCATTACCGAAGAACAGGAAATCGAGCTTAACGGAAAAAAGATTAAAATCGAAAAGCTTACATTTAAGCGCCGAGAAAGTATTGACAAGTCTATTAAGCTTATCGTTCTCGACGAGGCGTCTATGGTGTCCGACGAGGTTTTGTGGGACTTGATGGAATTCGGTGTTAAGCTTTTGGTGTGCGGGGATAATGCGCAACTACCGCCTGTGGAAGGACTGAATACAAGCTTAAAGTCGCCCGACTATACTTTAACTACCATTGTAAGGCAACAGCTGGATAACCCAATTATAAAGCTTTCGCAAATGGCGCGTGAAGGCAAATATATCCCTTACGGCAGATACGGCGACAGCGTCGTCGTTTTGGATAAGCGGACTTTTAGGGGTGAAAGGCGAAAGCATTATTTTTTAAAAGCCGACCAGATTATATGCGGGATAAACAAGACCCGCGCGCTTATTAACGACGAACTGAGGGCTATGCGCGGACTGGGACAGTTGCCTGCGGACGGCGACAAGGTTATTTGCACAATTAATAACTGGGAACAGTTTTTAGACAGCGAGATGCGGTTTAACCTTGTAAACGGAATTATAGGAACTGTTTACGACCCCTTTTACGACACTGACGCAGGTATAGGATTTATGCAGTTCAAGCCCGATTTCTGTGACGAATTGTGTCCCGAGGCGCTGCCATTCGATTTGGGGATTTTTTTGGACGGACACTACCGCTACAGACACGGAGATTATTTTGAGAAGTTTAACGAGGACGGCGAGGCGACCGGCGCGTTTACACTGAACAGGTTCGAGTACGGTTACTGCATTTCCTGCCATAAGGCGCAGGGCAGCGAATTTGACAACGCCATTGTGTTTGACGAAAGTTACGCTTTCAAGGAGGATAAAAACCGCTGGCTGTACACCGCCATTACAAGGGCGAAAAAGAAATTGATTTTACTGAGATAGGTTAAAGCGACCGCGCGCTGCGCGGCCGCTTTATTAGTTTTCCGCAGTCTGTAAAATCATTCGGGCGAGATCGGTTGCATTCTTGCAGCCTATTATTCCCGCGCCTATATCCACCGCCATATTCATTTCGGCAATGCCCGAAACGCCGTCGGCTTTGATTACGCACCTGTCCTTTACGGCGTTTTTAACGCGCATAAGCGTTTCACTGTCGAACCCGCCGTTATACGCGCCAGACGACGTGCGGAGCGTGGTTATTCCGCAGTCTGCGGCAAGGGTACAAACTCTTACTACTTCCTGCGCGGTTAAAAGCGCGCTTTCAATATTTATTCTTACGGTATTTTTACCCGCATAGCGTTTGACTTTTTTAAGTTCGCGCTTGACGTAGTTCCAGTTTCCGTCCTTTAAAAAGCTTATAGGGGCAGTTACCTCCACTTCGTCCGCGCCGTCCTTTATTGCGTTTTTGATTGCCGATTTTTTTGTTTTAAGGCTGTCTCCTCCGTGCGGGAAAGAAACGCACGCAATAAGCCTGTCTCTTATACGAATCTCCGAGCCCACGAGA
>JAIDSQ010000129.1 GCA_029061155.1 Clostridia bacterium | reverse complement strand
CCGCAAGATAATCTATACTTACCCCGAAATAAGCAGAAATTTTAATAAGGTTAGATAAAGTCGGTTCACAACGGTTAAGTTCCCACAAACTTATTACGGATTTTCCGACGCCGAGTTCGTTTGCGAGTTGTATTTGACCCATAGACTTTTCTTGCCGTAACTCTTTTAACTTTTCCCCGAATGTTTCGTTCATATTATTATTTTCCCATAATTATGGGAAAAATAATTGACATCCCATAATAATGGGAATATAATAATAAAAAATGTACAGAGGAGAAATAAAATGTATTGTAAAAATTGCGGTGCGGAAATAGACGACAAAGCGGAAGTTTGCCCTAAATGCGGCGTTGCGCAAAAGAATACTCCTGCATCATCGCCGGATGATGCCCCTAATGTCGGTTTTGCAATATTGTGTTTTTTTATTCCGTTGATTGGACTTATTCTGTACCTTGTATGGCATGAAACCTATCCATTAAAGGCAAAATCTTGCGGTAAGGGTGCGCTTATTGGCTTTATCGTGGGCATAGTTGGCGGAATACTTATCAGTGTTGTGTCAACGTGTGCGATAGCCAGCGTGTTGTCCTCAACATTATTATACTGAATTTAACATATTAAAACGCCGTGCGCTTAACTGCGTACGGCGTTTTAATCGTTTTTTTCGGGCAGATATTTCCAGTACCGCACCGGCATATAACCTTTCATCTGTTTTTCGTGCGGTCTTTCCTTGATATTTACCGATTTATAGTATTTTTTCCAAAGCGTTTCGAAAGCGCGTTCGTATTCCGACAGATAAATTTCAGCTTCGCCGGCGTATCCGATAATCCATTCGTGTCCGTTATACATTCCGGCAATTTTTCGTTTTAAATCGTGAATTACAAATCTTTCGGATTTAAACCTTTCGGCAAAGTGGGGCATAAGCAGTTCGGTTATATTGTTATCTGGAGAGTAGGGGGCGTAGAATGCGCCGTTCGAACTTTCCATAAACCTTAAAAATCCTTTAAGCCTGTGTATTTCTCCGGTTACTTTATGCAATATGTCGTTAAATTCTACTACTTCAGGTAGATTATAAGCTTTTTTTATCGACGCTTTTTTTTCGGTAAGTCTGCGTATATATTCAAGTGTGGTTTGTTCTTTCAGCCCGTCGCAGCTGCGCAGTACGTATAATACGTCTCTTACGGCTTCGCTGTCGTATCGGTATATGCCTCGCTGTACCCGCTCTGATTTTTTCTCGTCGCTTTTCACATACACAATTTCGCTATCCAAAGATAATTGCACATCGCGGTCTGATGTTATTATGCCGGTTTTATCGTTAAACGCATCGAACACTGCCGTGAAAAACGAGTCAGGAGTTCCGTCGCATATATAAATTCTCATAAATTACCTTTCACAAATTTTTAAAGCTATTCTGCGCTTTAAAAATTTCGTGAGTTTTAGGGGCTTCTCGCCCCTTGCACCGCAATCTTTAATAGCACACAATAGTATAATTGCGGTGCTTTACCCTCGGTCAGCCGCAAGTATGCGCAAATTGGGTGCGCAGGCAAAAAGCGTGGTTTTTGCCTGCGCCGTTAATTATATTTCTCCAGTAAGTACGGAAATAGCAGTGGATGTGTTTGAAAACATCGAAAGCTGCTGCGAAACTTCGCTTCTGCCTTCAAG
>JAIDSQ010000128.1 GCA_029061155.1 Clostridia bacterium | reverse complement strand
GTTCATATTCTGCCGTAAGTATATAATGCGCGGTGTATCCAAGAGCGGAACTAAGGGTTAATCACAAGACACTTCAAGAAAAACTTAAATAAAAAAAATTTTTTAAAGGAGAAAATTTTTAATGAAGAAAAGAATTGTTTCATTAGCACTTGCGGCGACAATGACAGTAGCTTGCATGACCCCCCTCTTAGCGGGATGCGGCGACGAGACTACCGATTACGAGCACACTATTCTGTTCTACTCGTCACAGGGTAAAGATTTACAGGAAAAGACCGTAGAAGCTATTAACAGTTTCCAGGCAAAGTACCCCGGTTGGAAAGTTGAGCACACCACCCACGGCGGCTATGACGACGTAAAGGACAAGATAAGTGCCGACCTTCAGGGACAGGGCGGCGGACTTCAGCCCGACGTAGCGTATTGCTATCCCGACCACGTCGCTCAGTATCTCCAGACCGAGCAGGTTATAAACATTAATAATCTCATCAATTCGACCGATAAGGTAAAGGGTGTAGATACCAATCCCGATTCTGAAACCTACAATCAGGAAATCGAATACACCGTAGGCTATTCCAAAGATGACCTTGCCGACTTTACCAAGTCTTTCTGGGAAGAAGGTACTGCAACCAACTATTCGGGATATGAAAAATACCACTATCCCGCAGACGCAATGCTGTCGCTTCCGTTTGTAAAATCCACCGAGGTTTTATACTATAACGAAAAAGTCCTCAAAGAGCTCAACTTAACGCCCGCTAAGACCTGGACGGAAATGTGGGAGCAGGCTGCCAAGATTAAGGCAAACTCGAAATACAAAGCAGCAACCGTTCTCGGATACGACTCCGAAGCAAACTGGTTCATAAACATGTGCAAGCAGAACGGTTGGGGTTACACCGACATCGATGAAAACAACCACTTCCTGTTCAATAAAGACAACGGACCCCTTAAAGAGTGGCTCGGCACACTTAAAAATTATTACAGTGCCGACTACGGTTATATAACCACTCAGAATACTTACGGCTCGTACACCTCGGCGCTGTTCGTAAGCGGTCCCGAAGAAGGCGGTATCGTTTACTGCGTAGGTTCTTCCGGCGGTGCTTCCCATCAGAAACCCAAGCCCAATACCTTCACGGCAGGCGTTACAAGCATTCCCGGTTCCGTTCAGGCTGACGGTACAGTAAACAGTTCCGTAATTTCTCAGGGACCTTCGCTCGTAATGTTCAATGCAGGACACGGCGTTTCCAATGCGGACGAAAAGGCAAAAATGACTTTCCTCTTCATTAAAGAATTGCTTGACCCTGTTTTCCAGGCATCGTTCTCCAAGATCTCCGGTTACAACCCTTGCCGCGAATCCGCATATGAGCTTAAGTCTTATCAGGACTTCCTTGAAACTTCCGACGAAGATATCATTGCGGCAGCTTGTAAGGCGGCAATGGAATCGAGAAAAGACTTCTTCGTATCTCCCGCATTCGTAGGTTCTTCGACAGCCCGTACTCAGGTCGGCAACGTAATCCAATACGTTATGAAGGGTCAGAGAACTCCCGAAGTAGCACTTAACATGGCTTATAAGAACTGCGGCGGTAAATAATAATTTAACGGTGGCATAAATGAAAAAAATCCTATTGATGATAGGTGCGTTAATAATCGTGTGTTGTACGGCTCTCGGCTTGGCTGCGTGTAACGGTAAGCCGAAGATTGCCGACAACACAGAATATTACGACTCTATTACCAAAACCCTTAAGTTAGATAAATCTTATGCAGGTAAGAACTTTTTCTCCGACGGCATAGGCGAAGCTAAGCTTGTAAACAACGTCGACGGTGACACTTCCTCGTTCAGCCTTGTAGAAGGAGGCAGGACAATAACTATCCGCTATTACAGCATAGACACTCCCGAATCCACCGGTGGCGTAGAGAAGTGGGGCAAGTCGGCGTCACTCTTCACCAAGAGCAAGCTTGACAATGCAACCGAAATCGTGTTGGAAGCTTCCGAAACTCCCGCAACGACGGACAGTTACGGAACCCGTTACTTAGGCTACGTATGGTATAAGACGGCAGAAGACAAAGACTTCAAATGCCTTAACCTCGAAATAGTGGAAAACGGCTATTCGGACAATAAAGGCAACGCTACGAACAAGTTTGTATATAACAACTATTTCAAACAGGCAAACGACTTTGCACGTTCGATAAAGCTCCGTATCTATTCGGAATTGGACGACCCCTTATACAGTGAAGATCCCGTAGATATAACCCTTAAAGAGTTTTACGAGCATATTGACCTCTATTTCAATAAGGAAACCAATTCCGGTGCAAAAGTGCGTTTCAACGCATATCTCGTAGACCTCTATGTCGCAACTAGCGGTACTTATACCTTCACGGCGGAACAGTACGACGAAGAAACCGGCGAAGTCCAGTCCATAAACATATATGCGGGTTATACCTCCGCATCAGCTTCGAGAATGAAGATAGGTAACTATTATCAGTTCGTCGGCGTCGTTCAGGAACACTACGGCAAATTGCAGATTTCGGGCATCAGCTACGATGCGGATTATGCAAGAGAGTATAATACTCACGATGTCCAGTCGCAATATTACCTTACCTTCAATTCCGAGATAGATTACTACATCAACTTCAATGTAACGCTTTACTCCGACCTTACGGTAAATTCCGTAAAGGTAGAAGGCACCGTAATGACCATTTCCGCAACGGCACAAAAGTGTGGCAAAAACGGCTATGGCGACGAATTGGCATTCACCCTTCAGGTACCCGTAGAAGCGGGCTATACGCCCACACTCGGAGAGGGTGACGAGTTCAGCGTCCGTGCCTACAACTTCGACAGTAAAAAATTTGACAACACAAAAGACGTATTAAAGATTTTAAACATTAACGATATTATTAAAAGGTAACTTTTATATAAAAAAATAAAAATAGGAGAACAACATGAAGAAATTTTTGGTAACACTCTTGTCCGTGTTGATACTTGTCACCGGTGCAGCATTTGTTGTTGCTTGTAACAAGGACGACAATGTAAACGTACTTAAAACGTACCTCCTCAAGCAAGAAGGTCAGCCCGTTGACGATGAATTCGTACTTCCCAACAAAATCAGTGGAAAAGACGTAAGCTGGGCTTCAGACGACACTTCTGCAATCAAAATCGAAAATGGTGAAGATTGCTATATCGCAAAAGTAACCATGGGCGATGATACGAAAATCGTAACGCTTACCGCAACCCAGGGCGAATACACGAAAGACTTTAAAGTAACCGTCATGGAAATGGACGTTTACTATCTGTTAGACAAATATAAGTTCCCCCAGGAAGGTACGTCGGTTTCCGCAAACTTTGACCTTCCTACAACGTTCACCAACAAGGGTGCAACGGCTAAAGTCACTTGGAAAATTGACGAAAAGTATGCAGAGTATGCAAGGATAAACGACGAAGGCGATAAGTGTATCGTTGTTCCTACTTCTACCAACCCCAAAGTAGTAATATCAGCAACCTTTGAGTATAAAAATGTAGAGACTACCGCTGAATACACAATGACAGTTTCGTTACATCGTGAACATCTGGAAGAGGTTAACTACTGGTACACTAATGAAGGCGTTACAATAGAGATTAAGGGTTACGTAGTGGCAATTCACGAAGCCTCCACGCAATACAAAAACGCAACCATATACGTTATTGATGATGACTTCTGCACAGGTTACTATCTCTTCAGAGTTAAGGCTGAAGACGTTAAAAATATTGAGTTGCTTGAACCCGGTGTTCACATAACGGCAACCAATACCACCAACCAGAATTATAACGGTCTCTGGGAAACGAATGCAGGCGGCAACCTCGTAGTTGACAAGGATGAAAACGGCAACATAATTAAAATCGATAACGTACTTGAAAAAGTTTACGCAATCGACAACGACTTACTTGCACACGCTCCCGCAGCTGTTTACAACGAATCGAGAATGGTTTCGCTTGATAAATGGGAAGTTGTTTCCAAGCCTGATTCCGCTCCCGCGAAAGGCGCAACAGGCACGCTGTTCACACTTAAAAAGGGCGACGTAGAAGTTGCTGTTGTTGTTTCCAAGTATCTTGGCGGCGTTTACGATACTAACAATACCGAAGACCCTGTTTACAAGGCTTTAATTGATTTGTATACTTCCGTAAACGTTGGCGACGTTATAAGCTTAAAGGGTATCCTCAGCAACTACAAGGGTTATCAGATTATGCCTCTCAGCGCTGCTGACGTAACCAAGGGCGGTGAAGCAACCACAGCTCCCGAATTCTGCGCAACCGTTAAGACGGCAATCGAAGCTGTTCAGGGCGTATTCACAAAAGACGGTATCACCGAAGATAAGACTATCAACATTCCTCAGACCACAGGCGTTACGATCACGGCAAAACTTCTTAACGAGTCTTCCACTGCAGTAACTCTTGACGGCAACGTAATTACCGTCAAAGCGGGCAACGAAGAAAACGTAGGCGTTCAGATTACCTACACAGTAGGCGATTACAGCACCGTTACTTTCCACAACATTCACGTGCTGACGCAGGCAGAAGCCGATAAAGCCGCAGCCAAAGCAGCAGTTAAAGCCGAACTTGAAAAAGTAAAAGCTACTTTGACTGTTGAAGGCGACACAACTCTTGCAACTGCTACGGCAGAAAACGTAACCTTAATCTGGGAACCTAAAATAGGTACAACCCTTCCCGCAGGCGTAACCATAAACGCAGGCAAACTCAACGTAGAAACTCCTCCCGCAGAAGACTTAACGGTAGTTCTTACCGTAACCGCAATCTGCGGCGAAGAAAAAGATGCTAAAGACGTAACCGTAACTATCAAGGCTGCAGAAGTAGAAAACGACAATTTGACATTGACCAGTACATCTCTTACTGTATTGGATCCTGATGCGGCCAGTGGTTATGTAAAATACAATGGTACACATACAGTTGGCGATTATTCCGTAACGACCAACCAGATTATGCCGAATGAATATCAGGGAAAAAATGTACTTCAGCTGCAAGCAAAGAATGCTACGTTAACTGTCACCGGTAATTTTACTAAGGTTGTACTTACGATTGTTTCGACATATGATTTTGATAACGATGGTAATCAGATATATGTTTATGCTGGTACAACAAAATTGACGGCTACTCTTAAAGATACTGCAACGGAAGGTAACGTAAAGACCTATACGGTAGAGTATACGGGTATAGCCGCAGGAGAGCAAACAATTAAA
Source organism: Clostridia bacterium (assembly GCA_029061155.1). Taxonomy (GTDB): domain Bacteria; phylum Bacillota; class Clostridia; order Christensenellales; family Borkfalkiaceae; genus Coproplasma. Next base: position 9,801 of record JAIDSQ010000128.1, on the reverse strand, counting down.
GTTGCCAAGGAAACTAGCTATGCAGGTTATGTGCAGTCTATTGAGTTTGAGGTTGTCAAGGAAAATACGTTGGATTTGACAAATGAATCATTAAGTATTCTTGATGAAACTCAGGCCAGTGGTTATGCAAAATACAATGGTACACATACAGTTGGCGATTATTCCGTAACGACCAACCAGATTATGCCGAATGAATATCAGGGAAAAAATGTACTTCAGCTGCAAGCAAAGAATGCTACGTTAACTGTCACCGGTAATTTTACTAAGGTTGTACTTACGATTGTTTCGACATATGATTTTGATAACGATGGTAATCAGATATATGTTTATGCTGGTACAACAAAATTGACGGCTACTCTTAAAGATACTGCAACGGAAGGTAACGTAAAGACCTATACGGTAGAGTATACGGGTATAGCCGCAGGAGAGCAAACAATTAAAGTTGCTAAGGAAACTAGCTATGCAGGTTATGTGCAGTCTATCGTCCTGACGATTGCTGAATAATCAGAACAACAATAAAAAAACGACTTCCCGAAAGGGAAGCCGTTTTTTATTGTATTAAAAAAGCCTTCCGCAAGGGGAAGACTTTGATTTAAGTTTATCCGACTTTTTTCGTAATTATGTCAAGTGCGGTGTGATTCGTCGAGTCGACGCGAAGGGGGGTGATTGTTATATATCCGTTCATGGTTGCATCGGTATCGAGTTCGAGGTTTTTAGTGCCCTTGTAAAGCTCTATAAGGCGGGGCATTACAATGTCGTTCGGTAAAAAGTCGAAGTCGTCCGAAAAAATCGCCTTGCCCGTTCTCGTTATAAGTATCTCGTCGCCCTTTTCGGGGAAGTTGACATTGAGTATTTCTGTCTGTTCAAGCATTTTGCGTTTTTGAATTGCTTCAAACACTCTGTCGATATTTTTAACGGCGTTTTCAAACGATGTGTAGCAAGCCGATACAGCAATCGCCTTCATTCCGCCTTTAGCCGCCTCAAAACACGCGCCTACAGTACCTGAATAATGAATGTCCTCGCCGAGGTTATATCCGCAGTTTATGCCCGAAAGTACAAGGTCAAATTTCTTCTTAAATGCAAGCGTTGCTATTCTTACGCAGTCGGCGGGAGTGGAGTCCACGCTGTAAGCTTCTACGCCGTCAAAAATGTCAACTTTTTTAACCTCGTATGAGCTGTGAATTTCAATGGAGTGGCTCTTTCCGCTCTGCTGAACCTTGGGTGCAAACACGCTTACTTCGCCCTTTGTCTTTGCCCAGTTTACAAGATATCTTATGCCCGGCGCATCAATTCCGTCGTCGTTAACTATAAGTATTTTCATAACCATCCTCCGTTAGTTGACTTATATTCTCCGAGCATTTTGTCTGCATCGTCAACAAGTGCCTGCATTTCCTGCTCTGAATATACCGTCGCGCCCGCCGCCATTTTATGCCCGCCGCCGTGGTATCTGTTTGCAAGTTCGTTTATGCCGATAAAGCGGGAGCGCAGTCTTACGCGTATTTGCTGTTTAGCTTTATTGTCGATAAACGCTACCCATATAAGACAGCCGCGTATCGAGTTAAGCTCGTCGACAACGTCGCTTGCCGATTCCAAAGTAAGGTTAAACTTCTTTTGTGCGGCGTCGTCCATATAAATATATGCAACGCCGTTAGGCGTTATTTTAATGTTATCGTAAATGTAAGATTTAAATTTAAGCGAGTTGACATCGGTCACATACAGGTTTGCGAAAAGCGTCTGCGTATCTATACCGAATTCAAGCAACTTGCCTGCAAGATACAAAGTTTCACTTGTAACGCTTTCGTCGCTGAATCTTACGCTGTCAGTCACCATTCCGCAATAAATGTAAGTTGCAGCCTCGGTTGACATTTTAAGTCTATCCTTGAACGTATCATAAAAATCGGCAATCATTTCACATGCGGAGGAGCGGAAGTCCTCAACCCAGCTGATATCGCCGTAGGGTCTGTCGTCAATGTGATGGTCGATTTTTATGAGCTCTTTCGCCTTTACATAATTGCGGTTGGAAATTCGGTCTGTTGTGCCCGTATCAATTACAATTTGCAGTGCGCCGTCATAAATTTCGTCATCGACTGTGTCCTCACCGCCTAAGAAGGAGAGCTGTTCGGAATAATCTTCATTTACAACATAAATTTTTTTGTCGGGGTATGTATCGCGCAATATTTTTGCAAGCCCTTTGGTAGAGCCGATTGCGTCGCCGTCGGGGCGTATATGGCGTGATACGATAATCGTGCCATAGCTTTCAATTTTTTGAAGGATTTTTCTCTTTATATCTTCGTTCATATTATATCCTTATTTATATTTCCGTTCCTGCAAGCTCGTTCAAATCGGAAAGCAGCTGCATAGCGGTTGCTTTGTCGGGTACAGTGCAGCCGCTTGCCTTTTTATGACCGCCGCCGCCGTATTTAACCGCAACAGGGTTGATATTGTAGCGGTTAGAGCGCAATTCGCAGTGTATGCCGTCGTCGCTTTCGGTAAAGTTAACCCAAACGAATACGCCCTTAATATCACGCATAAGTCCAACAAGCCCCGTTGAAACTACAGGTGCGGCGTCGCTGTTTTCAGGTAAATCTTCGCGGGCAGTGTAAATGTAGGCAACATTGTTTTCCGTAAACTTGATTTTGTGCATATTGTCGGCGTTGGCGATAATGTCCGCAAAGTCTTCGGCGTAGAGGTTATAAAAAAGAGTATTCACGTCGATGGGCTGCGACATTAAGAATGCTGCCAACTCAAACGTTCTTGCGGTAACGCAATCAAACATAAATCTGCCGCTATCGGTAATCATTCCCATATAAAGCATAGTGGCGGACTTTGTAGAAAGTTTCAGACCGCTTTCTTTTGCAAACATAGCAACCATTCCGCATGCGCTTTCGTAGGTGCTGTCAACAATGTCCACATCTGCAACTTTTTCGCAGTAAATATGGTGGTCCATACGCAGTGTTTCCGCTGCTGTTTTATATCTTTCGTCGCAGACCATTCGCGCCGAACCGCAGTCTAAAATAACTGCAAGCGCGTTTTCGTAATAGCTGTCGGGAATTTCGTCAAGTTTGTCTTCCACGAAGGGAAGGCGTGTTGCAATGTCGCCTACGGCGTAAACTTCTTTGTCTTTAAAATTGTCTTTAATTAATGTAGCAAGTCCCAACTGACTGCCAAGCGCGTCGCCGTCAGGGTGCGAGTGACGGTGAATTATAATTCTGTCGTATTTTTTAATTAATCTTAAAGCCTCTTCAAACATATTAGCTCCTTTTGATTACAAATTTAGTATATAATTATATCATATCATAACCTATTTGTCAACCACTCAATTTACGGTCACTATTTCGCAAGTTCGGGCTTGACAACGCAGACATATTCCATTATAATTATTACGTTGCTTAAAGTGGCATAAGTGAGGTCGATATGAAAAAATACAGGATACGCGTCGGACTTGATGTTGACGATACACTTTATGAGTGTAATTCTTACGCGGTTTCAATTATTAACAGCCGTCACCCTGACGAGGAGCCTTTAAAGGTTGAGGATATCAAACATTGGGGCGGGACAGGCAGGCGCGTTGAAGAGCGTATTAAACTTTATAGCGACCCAGAGTTTGTCAGAACTCAGCCCATAACCGACGGGGCGCAGGAGTTTGTGCAGAAACTTTCGGAAATAGCGGACGTGTTCTTTGTAACTGCAGTGCCCGCCTGTTGTATGAGTGCAAGGGCGGAGCGGCTTATAAAAGATTTTCCTGAAATTCCTGCCGAGAATATAATTATGGGCACAAGAAAGGACGTAATTTCACTTGATATTATGCTTGACGACGGTGCGCATAATATTTCAAGCTCGCGTGCGGCATATCCCGTACTTTTCCGCAAGCCTTGGAATTCGGGACTTTCAGGCCTTTTGTCCGTAAACAGTTATAATGACTTTCTACATTTTTGCGAAATGGTAAGAAACTCGTTTTCGGAAAAATTCCCTGCACTTGGGAAGGGCGGCGTTTTATGCCTTGTGGGACCTTCGGGTTCGTCAAAGACGGAAATTGCAAACGAGCTTACGAAGATTAAAGGCTTTGAAAAACCGCTTACGTCAACTACACGCCCCCGCCGTAAAAGTGAAGATGACACATCGTACCGTTTTATAAGCGAGTCAAAGTTTATATCTGAAATGAAGGAAGGCAGATACATAGAAACTACTGTTTACAGCGGTTATCATTTCGGTACTTCGCAAAATGATATTTTACCCATAGTCGAGAGGGGCGGGGTTGCGGTTATTCCGATTGATATTTGCGGTGCTATAACGCTTAAAAATCTGTACCGTCAGCGCGCTATGCTTGTGTTTACGCGCAGAGAGCGTCCCGACGCAATCAAAAGTATAATCAGCAGGGATATTGATCTTGACGATAAAACGCGGCGCATTATGTCTTTGGACTTTGAATATCGCAACAGCGAAGTATGCGATGTTGAAATCAATGTAGGCGACGACATTTCAACAGTAGTGGATAAAATTGTAAGTTTGGTTAACCAAAAGTAAGAGGCGTATATGAATTATGACGTTATTATAATAGGCGCAGGTCCCGGCGGAATTTTTTCCGCATATGAGTTAAAGGATAGCGGGCTTAAAGTGGCAGTTTTTGAGGACGGCAACGAACTTTCAAAACGTAAATGCCCGATTGACAGCGTTAAGGTAAAGTCTTGTGTAAATTGTAAGACTTGTTCTATCATGTCAGGATTTGGCGGCGCAGGCGCTTTTTCAGACGGTAAATACAATATAACTAATGACTTCGGCGGAAGTCTTTATACGCATATCGGCAAGAAGAATGCTTTAGACCTGATGGAATATGTTGACAAAATTAACGCAACGCACGGTGGCGCTGACACAAAACTTTATTCTACGGCAGGTTCATACTTTCATAAAATCTGTACCCAAAACAAGCTCAATCTCTTAAATGCAAAAGTAAGGCATTTAGGTACGGATATAAATTATACCGTACTTTCCAATATTTACGATGAGTTAAAAGGCAAAGTGGATTTCTATTTCAATACGCACGTTAACGATATTAAAAAGACAGCTAACGGGTTTGAGGTAATTGCAGACAAAAGTTATTCGTGTAAATATTGTATAGTCTCTGCCGGTAGGAGTGGCAGTAAGTGGATGGAAAAGGTTTGCAAGAACTTGGATATCACTACACATTCCAACAGGGTAGATATAGGTGTAAGAGTAGAACTTAATGCTGAAGTATTCGAGCATATAACTGACGAACTTTACGAAAGCAAGATTGTATATACCACCGAAAAGTATGAAGACAGAGTGCGCACCTTCTGCATGAACCCGCACGGTATTGTGGTTAACGAGAATACAAACGGTATAATTACAGTAAACGGTCACAGCTTTGAAGATCAGAGTCGTAAGACGAATAATACTAATTTTGCACTTCTTGTGTCCAAACACTTTTCCGAACCTTTCAAGGACAGTAACGGCTACGGCGAAAGCATAGCAAGGCTTTCAAATATGCTTGGCGGCGGTGTAATAGTTCAGCGGTTTGGTGATATGGTAAGGGGCAGACGCAGTACGCAGAAGAGAATAGAGGAAAATCTTGTAGTGCCTACGCTGAGTGCTACTCCCGGCGACCTGAGCCTTATATTGCCCAAGAGGATACTTGACGGTATAATTGAAATGATTTATGCTCTTGATAAAGTGGCGAAAGGAACAGCTAACGACGAAACGCTGTTGTACGGTGTAGAAGTTAAGTTCTATAACATGGAAGTTGAAACGGATGAGAACCTTGAGGCGCGGCATAAAGGGCTTTATATAATAGGCGACGGTAGCGGAGTAACACATTCTCTTTCTCATGCATCTGCAAGCGGAGTGCACGTGGCAAGACATATCCTTTCAAAGCTTGCTTAAATTTTGTTATAAACTGTTCCTGGTAAGCATTAATTAATAAAAACAACTAAAACAAAATAAAAACCAAATGAAAAAGCCCGATTTTGAGTGAAAACACTCAAAATCGGGCAAAATTGGTTGAGTACATTGTGTGTAAATCAAATAAATTAGTTTTTACTATTCTTATGAAGTATTATTCTATTGGGCGAACCGAATGTAGTATATTCTTCACTCATTAAAACGGTATTTTCGTCACATATAATTAAATAATTTACCTCAAAGTCAATCATATTTTCAAATGCCTGCTTGAACGGCATAACTCTACCGTCGTCATCGGACTCAGATATTATATAACATTCTTTATTGGGGTTAAAATATTTTTTTAAAACGGATTTTAATTCTTCGTCGCTGACTTTTGGATCTTCTAAAACGGCAAATTTTCTATCCAATAAGTTATAAATTCTTTGAATAACGGTTTCGCGCTTTTTTGCGGAACTTAATTCAAATCGTATTCTTTCGCGTTTATCTTTAACAATAAAATTATTTATAAATTTTTCTTCAATTTCTCTATTCATAGTTTTAAAAAAAATAATTGCTGTAATAATAAGCCTAAACTGAACTTTACTCAGTTTAGGCTTATAGTGGTTGAGGTGACGGGACTTGAACCCACGACCTTCTGGTCCCTAACCAGACGCGCTACCAAACTGCGCTACACCTCAATAATATATCTCAATTCAAGCAAATATTATTATACTTAAAATATTTAAAAAAGCAAACATATTTGAGGTATTTTTACTATTTTTTTAAAAACAAAATAAATTATGTTATTTACATCGTTTGCAACGTATGATATAATAAATTTATGTCATTGACTTGGATATTGGTTTTAGAAGTTTTTTTAATAGGTTTATCACTTTCCGTTGACGCCTTTGCCGTTTCTGTAACAGATGGACTGTGTTATCACAACCTGACAAAAAAGAAGGGGATAACTATTCCCATAACATTCGGCGTTTTTCAGGGAGTAATGCCGATTATCGGTTTCTTTATAGCGTATGGGTTAGGACTTGCATTTTCAGAACTTTTTGACGCTATAGATCATTGGATTGCTTTTGCTCTTTTATTGGTTTTAGGCGGAAAAATGATATTTGACGCAATAAAAGACTTGCGCTCTCCCGAAGAAGAAGTATCATTAAAGAAATATTCCTTTCCCGAAGTTCTGTTACAGGGAGTGGCAACAAGTATCGACGCTTTATTTGTCGGGGTGTCATTTGCCGCAACTGACGGATTTAGAGACAGTATACCAAATGTTTTAATCAGCGCTTTAATTATTTGCTGTACAACCTTTGTAATAAGCCTTGTAGGTATTTGTGTTGGTAAAAAAGTCGGAAATATATTAAAGAACAAAGTAGGAATAACAGAAATTATAGGCGGGCTTGTATTGATTGCAATAGGTTTGAAAATTCTTATTGAAGGATTGATTTAATTTCGCTGATAATTTTTTCATTTCCGCGTTGAACCGTACTTTTCATTAGTGCGGTTTTTAATTTCTCATCTTCTATAAGCTTGATTATTTCATCTTTTAAAACATCAGAGGTTAAATCTTTTTCTTTCAGAACTCTGCAAAGTCCTAAATTTTTGAAATATTGCGCATTTATAACTTGGTCGCCGCGGCTTGAAGAATTTTCAAGAGGAATAAAAAGAGTTGGTATTTTAAGAGCAATAAGCTCGTTTGCAGAGTTTGAACCGCACCGAGCAACGGCGTAGTCGGCACAGGCGTAGATAAGCCCCATATCGTCGGAGAATTCTAATTGCTTATAACTTTTAATATTTGAATTGCAAATATTACCTTTACCGCATATATGAAGGATATTAAACCTTTGACAAAGAGCGGGTAGAACTTTTCTTAAATTTTCATTTATTATTTTGGAGCCGCTGCCACCGCCGAATACTATGATTACAGGTTTGCTGTCAAAACCGTAAAATCTTTTAGCCTCATCGGCATTTCTGTTAAAAAGAATACTGCGCATTGGCGTCCCTGTATATACGCCGTTTTTAAAATGATTAGCAGTAGAAGGGAAAGATGTTAAAACCTTTTCACACTTTTTTGCAATAAGTTTGTTTGTTAGTCCGACGCTAATGTCCGATTCGTGAGTAATAATGGGAATTTGTCTTTTATGCGCGGCAATTGCGGAGGGATAGCAAACATAACCACCCTTGCAAAATAGTAAATCAGGCTTTACTTCATCAAGAATTTGTCCAGCTTGTTGAATGCTTTTTAGCAGCTTAAAGGGAATCATAAGATTACATAAAATTTTTCCGCGGACAAGTTTCACTGCATCAAATTTATAAAATTTGACGTTATTTGTGTTACATATCTTTTCTTCGATTGCTGCCGTACCCATATATGATGTTACGTAGTCGTTTTTCAACTGTTCTATGAGCGCAATATTAGGAATAACGTGTCCGGCGCTGCCGCCGCCGCAAAACATAATTTTTTTCATAGCACTAATATACTTTTTAAAATGTTAAAATATGTAAATTTATTTGGTTAGTCTTAATAAAATAAATGTTGACATAATAATAAAAGAGTAGTAAAATATAGATATGGAACCTAAATATATCGTTGCAATTGCTGCAATAGGCTTGTTTTCGATTTTATTTTTAATATTTTTTATGTTGCTTGCATACAGGCGCAGGGTGGAGGCTAACCTCCAAGCTTACATTCATGAAGTCTATTCTGATAAGAACCTTATTAAGATAGACTATGATTCGGCTGCAAACGAAGAGGTTCCTAAAAATTGCGACTTGTTTGCTGCGTTTGAAGGCAGTCAGGCAAAGAAGAAAGAAGAGGAAGAAACACAACTGAAAATTGAAGAAGTTTTCAGTAAAATGGAAATTGAAGGAATAGAAGAGATAACAGGTAATTATCAACCATAAACAAAAGGCGGACAGCGTTTAGTTGTCCGCCTTTAATTATTTTGCTTTAAAATTTAATACAAGCTGTTTAGTTCCTATTTGCTTAACAATAGTGAACTTCCCGTTTTGTACGGTAACGGTAGGTTTAAACTTATATCCCAAAACACTTATATCAGCAGTAAGTTCGCGTGTTTCAATGTCAAATTCATATTTACTTTTATATATATGTTTTTCGCCGTCTTTGGGTTGATAGATGAGCTCGAAATTTTCTCTATCCTTTAATACAATTTCAAAACATTCAAATCTGTCTTTAATATCTTCACCGCCCAAAGTTGCGCTTACACACTCATACTGGGCAATGTAAGGACGCGTAATTGATTTGAGCGAACCCTGATTTGCTACATCACATCCCGAAATAAAAAGGCAAAAAATTGCAATAACAGATAAAACAAGTAACAGTCTTTTTTTCATTTAAGAACAGTTTTCGCATTATGTTAAACAAATATTCTAATAGTATACAAAATTGTTCAGATAAAAAAATTCCCGTCCGAATATCGGACGGGAGTGATATTTTCAAATTAAGCTTTGCCTATGCTGCCGAAAATTTCCATTTTTTCTTTAACGGTAGCTTTAATAGCCTCACAGCCGGGAGCAAGCAGTTTTCTGGGGTCGAAACCCTTGCCGACAAGGTCTTTACCTTCTTCGATATACTTTCTCGTTGCTGCCTGGAAGGAGAGCTGACATTCTGTATTAACGTTAATTTTAGCAACGCCGAGAGAGATTGCTTTTTTAATCATATCGGTGGGGATACCGGTACCGCCGTGAAGGACGAGGGGCATATCACCGGTTTTAGCCTTAATCTTTTCCAGTACGTCAAAACGAAGTCCTGCCCAGTTAGCAGGGTACTTGCCGTGAATATTGCCTATGCCGGCAGCGAGAATAGTAACGCCCAAATCGGCAATCTTTTTGCATTCTTCGGGAGAATACACATCACCGAACCCCACAGAC
>JAIDSQ010000127.1 GCA_029061155.1 Clostridia bacterium | reverse complement strand
CACGGAGCCTGCATATGACGGTAACAGGATACTTGCGTGAAAAAATACTGTACATAAATCTTTGCGGCGAAATGGACGAATGTTCTGCGCAGGACGCGCGCGCCAAATGCGACAAGCTGATAGAAGACAACGTCAACGCAAAGCGGATAGTAATCAATCTTTCGGAAATAGAGTTTATGGACTCGACGGGCATAGGCTTTTTAATAGGCAGATACAAAAAGGCGTCGCGCCTGTCGCTTCCGCTGTTCGTTGAAAAACCCAATTTCGCCGCGGACAAAATACTTAACCTCAGCGGTATATATTCGCTCATTCCCAAGGCGGAATAAAAGGTGTTACAAGGTATGACAAAAAATTATCTTAAACTGCAATTCTATTCACTTCCTATCAATCAGGCGTTTGCGCGCGACGCAGTCGCCGCGTTCTGCCTTGAACTCAATCCCTCGCTTTCCGCGCTTTCGGACGTTAAGACGGCTGTTTCGGAGGCGGTCACGAACTGTACCGTACACGCGTACAGGGGCGACCTCGGTATCGTCACAGTGGAGTGCGAGATTGAGGACAACAAACTACATATAAAGGTAAGCGATACGGGCAAGGGCATACCCGATATTCAGAAAGCCGTACAGCCCTTCTATACAACGCTTCCTTCCGACGAGCGCTCGGGTATGGGATTTACCATAATGCAGACGTTTATGGACGAATTTTCGGTAAACTCCGTACAGGGCGAAGGCACGGTAGTGTATATGTCGAAAAGTTTTGAAGCGGAAGTGGAGAATGCTTGACGTCGAAGAGACGAATTTACTGATACGAAAGGCAAAGGGCGGTGACGCGGGTGCGAAGGAAAAACTGCTTATAGAAAACAACAGCCTTATAAAGAGTATTGTAAGGCGCTATCTCGGCAAGGGCGTCGAATACGACGATCTGTATCAGCTTGCGGGCATGGGACTTTTAAAGGCCATAAACGGCTTTGACGAAAGTTTCGGCGTGCGCTTTTCTACGTACGCCGTGCCTATGATTGCGGGCGAGATTAAAAGGTTTATGCGCGACGACGGAAGTATAAAAGTGTCGCGCCAGATTAAAAGTCAGGCAAAGCGCATAAACGCGTTTATCGAAGAGTACTCGTCGGGTCACGGCAAACAGCCAACAATCAAGCTCATTGCCGAGGAGTTCGATATGCCCGAAAGCGAAGTAGTGTTCACAATGGGCTCTACGCATATGCCCGTTTCCATCTACAACAGGGGCGACTACAAGGACGAAAAAACTCAGGAGCTTTTGGATAAACTCCCTGTCGACGACAAGCAGGAAGAGATAATAGAAAACCTGCAGTTAAAGACGGCGATAGAAGGACTTCCCGAGCGTGACCGAAAGGTTATAATGCTGAGGTACTACCGCGATATGACCCAAAGCGAAGTGGCGAGTATGCTCGGCGTATCGCAGGTTCAGGTGTCGCGAATTGAAAATAAAGTAATGGAGCTATTCCGCAAAGACCTGACGGGCTGAACGGCGATTATAAACGTCGCATTACTGTGTCGGGTTTGCGCACTCCTCGGTTACGTACTTCTGTGTACGCTCCCGTCGTCGTTTGCGCACTCTCCTTGTACTGCTCGTTTCTAATCACCGTTTTAATTTTTTAATAAACCTGCGCGAAAAAAGCGCAGGTTTTATTTTATCTCTTGCCAAATTGCGGTTGCCGTGCTATACTTATTCGGAG
>JAIDSQ010000126.1 GCA_029061155.1 Clostridia bacterium | reverse complement strand
ATCTACACAACGCTATTCGTCGGCAGCGTCATCTGTGTATAATTGTGACCGTCTGCATAGTTGGTCCAGGTCTTTGCAAGCTTAGCAACCTTGCTCTTAACTGCAAGAATATCCTTTAAAAGTCTTGCGGTTTCGCTGTTGCTGTCAAGGTTATCCTGAAGAACTTTTACAAGCTCTGCAGCAGCCTTCTTGGAAGGTTCTCTGTCCTCGAAAGCCTTAAGATAATTCTGGCAAGCTTTCTTGCCTTCTTCGTTATCCCAGATTTCAGCAAGTTTTTCAACCTTTGACTTGACTGTGTTTCTTCTTGCAGTATAAGCAAGGTTCATGCCGTAGCCGAATTCTGCGTTATCTTCAAACAGCGAGTTAGCCCAAGCGGGACCTCTGCCCTGTTTGTTAGTGGTGTAGGGACATGTAGGTGAAGAACCGCCGTAAATCGACGAACAGCCCGTTGCGTTAGCAATAACCATATCTTCGCCGAACAGTTGGGTAACAACCTTTACGTAAGGTGTTTCGCCGCAGCCTGCGCACGCGCCGGAGAACTCGAAGAGAGGAGTAGCGAACTGGCAGCCCTTAACGGTGTCTTTCTTGAACTTGGAAGTATCTGCCTCGGGAAGTTCGACAGCATATTCCCAGTTCTTGTCTTCGCCCTTTTCAAGCGACTCTGCAAGAGGAATCATCTTGATTGCTCCGCCGTCCTTTACAGGGCACACGGTTGCGCACACGCCGCAACCCATACAGTCGAGGGGTGAAACCTGCATCTTGTATTCGTAACCTGCAAGACCGATAGCCGCTTTCGTGGTAAGAGTCTTGGGTTTCTTTTCGCCTTCTTTGATGAGGGCGGGTCTTAAACAAGCGTGAGGGCAAACGAACGAGCAGGTACCGCACTGAATACATTTTTCTGTAATGATTTCGGGAACGAGTACTGCAACGCCGCGCTTTTCATATTTAGTAGTGCCTGTGGGAACGTGACCGTCTGCATTGAACTGCGAGGACTTCAACTTGTCGCCTTCGAGGTAGAGGATGGGCTTAATGATTTCCTGATAGTAAGCGTTGTTTGCGCCCTTAACCATTTCAGCGCCCTTGGTAGCTTTTGCCCACGCTGCGGGGACTTCAATCTTAATAAGGTTGTCGCCTGCCGCCGAGTCAATAGCGTTGTAGTTCATCTGAACGACTGCGTCGCCCTTTCTGCCGAAGGACTTCTTAGCCATGTACTTCATATAGTCGATAGCTTTGTCATAGGGCATAATCTGAGGGTTAACGCGGAAGAATGCGGACTGTAAAATTGTGTTGGTCCTGCCTCTGAGACCGAGGTCAGCCGCAATCTTGATAGCGTCTATAACGTACAGGTTGATGTGCTTTTTAGCGATATCCTGTTTAACCTTTGCGGGCAGGAACTCTTCCAAAGCCTCAACCGTGGTTGCGCTTGTATTAATAAGTAACGTGCCGCCTTCCTTAATGTCTAGCGTCATATCGTAACGTGTAACGTAGGAGGGGTTGGAGCACTGAACGAAGTCTGCCGAATCAATGAGATATTCGGACTGGATAGGTGAATCGCCGAAACGGAGGTGGGAAACGGTGATGCCGCCCGACTTCTTGGAATCGTAGAAGAAGTACGCCTGAGCGTGCTTGTCCGTATGGTCGCCGATAATCTTGATGGAGTTCTTGTTAGCGCCAACGGTACCGTCGGAACCGAGTCCATAGAACTTACAGCTTGTAGAACCTTCGGGAGCTGCGTCAAACTTCTCGGAGAAATCAAGCGAAGAGTTGGTAACGTCTTCATAGATACCGATTGTGAAGTGGTTCTTAGGCTGCTTTTCCTCGAGGTTCTTATAAACTGCAAGAACCATGGAAGGAGTGAACTCTTTGGAGCCTAAGCCGTATCTGCCGCCGACAACCTTAATGTTCGTAATGCCTTTTTCAAGGAGAGCCGAACATACGTCAAGGTATAAAGGTTCGCCGAGCGAGCCGGGTTCCTTTGTTCTGTCGAGTACGGCAATCTTCTTAGCCGTTCTGGGAATAGCGTTAACGAATGCGTCTGCAACGAAAGGTCTGTAAAGACGAACTTTAATAAGACCGTACTTCTTGCCCATAGTGTTGAGCTTGTTGATAGATTCTTCAATCGTTTCGCAGCCCGAACCCATACATACGATAACCTGTTCTGCATTGGGATGACCTACGTAGTCGAAGAGGTGGTAAGATCTGCCGCACTTAGCCGAAACAACGTCCATCATCTTCTGAACGATAGCGGGGGTTGCCTCGTAGTAGCTGTTTGCGGTTTCTCTGTTCTGGAAATATGTATCGCCGTTCTGTGCGGTACCTTTCTGAATAGGATGTTCGGGGTTTAACGAACGCGACTTGAAGTCTGCTATATCGGCAGCCGTTCCGACCTTTTCGCAAATTGCTCTGATTTCGGCATAGTCGTCAGCGTCGTCCCAAACGTCGATTTTAGCAACTTCGTGCGAAGTTCTGAAACCGTCGAAGAAGTTAATGAAGGGAACCTTTGCTTTGAGAGTGGAAAGGTGAGCTACAAGACCGAGGTCCATAACTTCCTGTACGGAAGAGTCGCAAATCATAGCGAAACCCGTCTGGCGGCAAGCCATAACGTCGGCATGGTCGCCGAAGATGTTGAGTGAGTGAGCGGCAAGTGCGCGCGCAGATACGTGCATAACCATGGGCATAAGTTCGCCCGAGATTTTGTACATATTGGGAATCATTAGTAAAAGTCCCTGGGATGCGGTGTAGGTGGTTGTAAGCGCGCCCGCGCAAAGCGAACCGTGTACTGCGCCTGCCGCGCCGCCTTCGGACTGCATTTCAGCAATCTTTACCTTCTGACCCCACATGTTGGTTCTGCCGGCAGTAGCCCATTCGTCCGCAACTTCCGCCATAGGCGAAGAGGGGGTAATGGGGTAAATTGCAGCTACTTCAGAAAAGGCATACGCAACATGGCTTGCGGCGGTATTACCGTCGATAGTCAATTTTTTCATTAAAAAACCTCCGAATAAAATTTTAATAATTTACAAGTTTTGCAAATATTTTGCACACAGATTATTATAAAACAAATCAAGTAAAAAGTCAATATCTTATTATAAAATTTAACTATAAAAATAATGTATAGTATATATGCGCGCGTAATGTGTAAAAATTTTATGTGCTTTACACGTTTTACGGCTTTTAATTTGTTGTTAAAATTGTTAAATAATGGTATAATCAGCGTATGTCTTTACAAAACGCAGGCGAAAACGTAATAGTTTTCGATAATGTAAAATTTTCATATTCGGGCGACGAAGGCGTTTATGCGGTAAACGGAGTTTCTTTAAACGTAAAACGCGGCGAGTTTTTGTCTGTAATAGGGCATAACGGCAGCGGGAAGTCAACGCTTGCCCGCCTTATAAACGGACTTTTAGAGGCGGACGAAGGCAGAATAACCGTTCTCGGACTTGATGTTTCAGAAGGCAAAAATATTCTTGAAATAAGAAAACACGTCGGCATTGTTTTTCAAAATCCCGACAACCAGATGGTTGCATCTATAGTTGAGGACGACGTTGCGTTCGGACCCGAAAATATAGGCGTCCCCCGCGAAGAGATAGGTAAAAGGATTGACTGGGCTTTAAACGCCGTCGGTATGCAGGATTACCGACATTCGACCCCTTCAAAACTTTCCGGTGGACAGAAACAGCGAATTGCGGTTGCGGGCGTCATGGCGGTAAGACCCGAAATAATTATTCTTGACGAATCCACCGCCATGCTCGACCCCAAAGGCAGGCGCGAAGTTATCGAAGTAGTTAAAAAACTCAATAAAGAAGAAGGGATGACGGTAATACTCATTACCCACTTCATGGAAGAGGCGCTCCTTGCCGACAGAACAATAGTTATGAACAGGGGAGAAATTGTCCTTTCGGGTACTCCGGAAGAGATATTTGAAAGTGGTGAAAAACTCGAAACATACAACCTGTGTCTGCCGAGAATTACCGAAATAATAAACAAACTCAACTCAGCAGGTATGGACGTGCAAAACGTACTTCACCCCGAAGAGCTTGCACAGGGCATAATCAAAAGTCTTAACCAAAAGGGCATTACAAACGCGGTATCTTCCGAAAGTAAAAGTGAAGTTATCAAAAGCCCGCACGAGTGGGACATAGATATACGCAATTTAACTTACACATATTCAAAAAAATCCCCCTTTGCAACCAAGGCGTTGAACGGCGTAACACTTCATATAGACGAAGGAGAGTTTTTCGGCATAATAGGACATACGGGAAGTGGAAAGTCGACTCTTGTTCAGCACTTAAACGCGCTTATAAAACTTCCCCAGGCAGAAAAAAAACACCGCAAAGATAAAAAGGGCAACCCCGGAGTTCCGCCTTCGCTTACGGTGGGAGAATTCGACCTTGCAGATAAAAAGACGGACTTCAAAAAGCTGCGCGCAAGCGTGGGTATGGTATTCCAATACCCCGAGTATCAGCTTTTTGCCGAAAGCGTGTTTGCGGACGTTGCGTTCGGACTTAAAAATTTCAATAAAAAACTTACAGACGAAGAGATAGAAAAAGTCGTAAGGGAAAGTATTGAAATTGTAGGGCTTAACTATAACGAGGTAAAGGACAAGTCCCCCTTCGACTTATCGGGCGGACAAAAGCGCAGGGTTGCGATAGCGGGAGTAATAGTCACAAAACCGCACGTTCTCATTTTGGACGAACCCGCCGCGGGACTTGACCCTCTCGGCAAAAAAGAAATAATGGAGCTTTTGCACAAGCTCCACCGCGAGTGGTGTAAAACGGTAATAATAGTTTCGCACGATATGGACGAAATTGCTGAAAACTGTACAAAATCGGCGGTTATATCGCATGGCGAAGTCGTAATGTGCGATGCCCCCGAAAAGCTTTTCGCCAGCGCGGACGAGCTTTACAAATTAGGACTTGATATTCCTTTAACTTCCAAAATAAGCGAAGTTCTTAAAAAATCTGGCATAGTAATAAACAGCGACTGCACTGCGGACGACTTTGCAAATAAGGTAATAGGAGTTTACGAAGGAGGCACAAATGCTTAACGACGTAATCTTCGGACAATACTATCCCGCAAAATCCTTTGCGCACAAAGCCGACCCCAGAATAAAACTCTTGGCGTTAATTGCGTATATAGTTGCGCTTTTTATCGCAAACAATTTCTATTCGCTTGTGCTCGGACTTATAGTGCTTATAATAACGGTAATCGCCTCGCGCGTTCCTATAGGCAGCGTGCTGCGTTCTGTCAAGGCCATAATAATTCTGTTGGTGTTTACTGCAGTACTCAACCTGTTTTTCCACGGCGGAGACAATCTTTTGTGGCAGTGGGGCATAATAAAAATTTACCGTGAAGGCGTAATATTCACAATATTCTTCATTTTAAGGCTGTTTTTCCTCGTAATGGGTTCGGCGCTTTTGACGCTTACGACAACCCCAGTTGAACTTACCGACGGTATAGAAAGCCTGTTGACGCCGTTAAAGTGGATAAGGTTCCCCGTACACGAGCTTGCGCTTATTATGTCGATTGCGTTGAGGTTTATACCCACATTAATCGACGAAACCAACAGAATAATTTCTGCGCAGAAAGCAAGGGGAGCCGACTTTGAAAGCGGTAATATCTTCAAACGCATAAAGGCGATTGTGCCCATATTAATTCCACTTTTAATAAGCGCGTTCAGGCGCGCCGAAGAACTCGGCGACGCAATGGACGCAAGGTGCTATTCAGGCTCAAAGAACAGAACCAAGTACAAAAAACTCAAATTCGGCTGGCGCGATATAATTGTGACTTTGCTGTTCGCGGGACTTATCGCGGGCGTAGTGCTTTTAAATATTTACGCAAATACCATATTCCCCGAAATCTACGAATATATAAGGCTTAGCTGATGAGATACGCTTTACTTTTATCTTACGACGGCACAAATTACGGCGGTTGGCAGATACAGAAGAACGCCGTCACCGTTCAGGAAAAATTAACGTCTGCGCTTGAAGAAACGCTCGGCTATAAAGTAAATATAACGGCAAGCGGAAGAACGGACAGCGGTGTGCACGCCTCGGCGCAGGTTTGCCATTTCGACGCCGATACAACCATACCCCCCGAAAAGTTTGCAGACGCATTTAATTTCCGCCTTCCCGACGATATCAGCGTTTTAAAGTCCGTCCGCGCGCCCGAAGGTTTCGACGCCGTAAAGTCCGCAAAGAGAAAAACTTATTGTTACCGTGTATATATTTCCCCGCAAAGACTTCCCCTCAAAGACAGGTATTCGGTTCGGATAAAGTTTCCCATTGACGTGGAAAAGCTTTGCGAATGTGCAAAAATGTTTGAAGGAGAACACGACTTTTTCGCTTACTGCGCATCGGGTTCGCAGGTTAAAACTACTGTTAGAACGATCTATTCAGTCGAAGTCAAAACGCAAATAACAGGTGACGTCCTTGAAATCGGTATATATGTAACAGGCAACGGCTTTCTGTACAATATGGTGCGCACGCTTGCGGGAACAATGCTTTACTATTCCGCAGGCAGAATTTCAAGAGAAGATATTGCGCGTTCGATAGAGGGGCGCGACAGAAGCGCCGTAGGTAAAACAATGCCGGCAAACGGTCTTACACTCGAAAGCGTAGACTACGGTATAGAATTATTTTAACAATAATTTCACATATTGATTTTAATTTTTACATTTACAAATAATAAACTATTATAAAAGATACAGAGGGATATTATGATTTTTTTCACGTACAAAGATATTGCGGGAATTTTTACCGATTCGCTTTGGGTGCAGGTTTTAGTCGGCGGACTGTGTTATGCGCTTGTGTTTGCATTTCAGGGCATTGCGCTGTACACAATTGCCGCGCGTGAAGGGTACGGCAAAAAGTGGATGGCGTTCGTTCCCTTCTTCAACACTTACTATATAGGCGTATGCGCGCAGAAGAATAAGTTTTATAAAGTCGATGCGAAAAAGCTTTCTCTTGCAACGGCTATTTTCGAGGCTGTGTTATTCGCGCTTTACATTTTCAATCTTGTTGCCTGCATACTTGTATTACCTTACGAACACCAGTATCTTACAACTGACGTTTTGGGAAATCCTGTTTACGGCTATGAAATAAGCGGATATCCCGAAAGTTTAAACTGGGCGGCGTGGGTTTATGCGAATATGGAATATTACATTTTAAGCACGCTTGATTTAGTGCTTATGATAATACAGATTTGCGTGCTTATATGTTTCTTCCAGACGTATGCGGCAAGAAGATATGTGCTGTTCACCGTTACAAGCGTGCTTTTCCCCATACAGGGAATACTGTTCTTCGTAGTGCGCAACAATACGGGCGTAAATTACAGACAGTACGTAATGGCAATGCACGAGCGCCAGTATCAGATCTATCAGCAGCAACAGCAGTATTATAATCAGAACCCTTACAACAGACAAAACCCCTATAATCAGAATCCATACAACCGCAATCCCTACAATCAGAACCCTTACGGTCCGCAGGGCGCGCCCTCGCAAAGTAAGCCCGACGACCCGTTTGAAGATTTCGGAGGAAACTCAAACGGCAATAATAACGGCAACAACGGCGGTGGTAATTCAGGAAGTTCGCCCTTCGATGAATTCGATTAATTAAATAAAAACAAACGGCGCGCCGTCTTTATTTTAAGACGGCGCGCATTACTTTTTTATTAACTTATAAATCTTTTACACATTGTAAAGCATATTCAACGAGGTTGCGCCTTACGTCCGTCGCGTGGGAGAAGTTACGGCTGTCATAGTCTTCACCGCTAAGATCGTCGCCGCAGTATAAAATCTGACCGAATTTCACATTAAAGAAATTCGATACCGCAATCATTGCCGAGCACTCCATTTCAACCGTAAGACACCCCTGCGAACGGCGCAGCGCAATTTTGTCCTCAGTCTCGCGGTAAATTGCATCGGTTGTCCAGGTTTTGCCCGCAGTGTGCGGTAAGCCGAGTTTATCCAAAATTTTTTCAATATGCCTAACCACGCCACCATCGGCTTGAATTTCGTAGGAAGGGGGAGTGTAATGAAAGCTTGCACCCTCGTCGCGTATTGCGCAGTTGGGGATAACGAGCGCGCCGAGGGGCTTGGGCGTAAGCGTACCCGCCGACCCGCACGCAACTATCTTTTTGACGCCTGCCGAGCAAAGCTCGTGTATCTGACCCGCTACGCCCGCTGACCCCAAAAAGCCTGTAATAAGTGCAATTTTAACTCCGTCAAGATCTATTTCATATATTGGCAGATTGACCGTGCATGAGTGCATTTCCGAAATTACTGGCGCGCCGTACTTTTCGGCAATGGCATTGACACTCGATTTCGAAAAGCCAATAACGCACCTTTCGGGCAAATTCTTTGGCGTGCTTGCAAAATATTCGGGGCATACTTTGCCTTTGCTTTGATCAAATTCCAATAAGGGTATTTCTTTTGTCTGCATAATATCTTCCGCCGAAACGTGTATATTTTGATTATCTTATCATATACAAAACAAAAAAGCAATTAACGGCGGTTACATTTTTGTTGCGCGTACAAATTTAAAGTGGTATAATCATAAGTACAGATTATAGGAGAAAACAAAATGGAAGTTATTTCCGCAATATCCACCGCACCCGGTACTGGCGGCGTTGCGATAATAAGAATGAGCGGTGAGGGTTGCCTTGATATAGCTCGAAAAATGTTTAAGCCCGCAGGCAAAACCAAGGTGGAAAATTTTATTCCCAATATGATGTATCCCGGAGTAATCGAGGGCACAGGCTTTACCGACTTCGGAATGTGCGTTTACTTCAAAGCTCCCAAATCGTTCACGGGCGAGGATATAGTGGAACTTCACTGCCACGGCGGTATTCAGATAGCGCGCGGAATACTTTCAAAAACGGTATCTTTGAGCGCCCGCCCTGCGGAGAAGGGCGAGTTTACAAAGCGTGCGTTTATAAACGGCAAACTTTCACTCTCGTCTGCGGAAGGAATGATAGATATGATAAACGCCGAAAGCCTTGCCTCCGTGCGCGCCGGCAGTATGCTGTATTCCGAAAAACTCACTTCCGAGATTAAGCTTTTGCAAAGCGAAATTACGCTTATACTTGCCGAAATTTCCGCCGACCTCGACTATCCCGAAGAGGACTTAGATAATCTCAACACTCCCAAAATAAAACGCGAAATTATTGAAATTTCCGAAAAGCTGAAAAAACTTGCCGCGTCATATTCCTGCGGCAAAAAGATAAAGGAAGGCGTAACCGTCGCAATCTGCGGTAAACCCAACACGGGCAAAAGTTCGCTTTTAAACGCTATGCTCGGTTACGACAAAGCAATAGTTTCGTCCGAGGCGGGAACCACCCGCGACGCCGTAGAGGGCACTTTGCAGATTGACGGCGTTAAATACAATTTAACGGACACCGCGGGCATACGCGAAACCTCGGGCGAGGTGGAAAGCATAGGCATAGCCCGCGCCGAAAAAATAATTTCCTCTGCGGATATCGTCATTTCGGTGGACGACGGCAGGGGCGAAGTAAATATCACAAAGACATCGGCAAACATTATCCGAGTTTACAATAAGTGCGACATATCCCGCCCCCAATGCGGTTACGACGCAGTTATTTCGGCAAGAACGGGCGAGGGAATAGAACAGCTTAAATCACTCATTTCGCAAAAAAGCGTAGGCGAACTTGCGCTCGATAAAGCGTATATAATCGAAGAACGTCACCACAGTGCGCTTATGCGCGCAGTGCAGGCTTTATCTTCCGCTCAACAAAACGCGGACGAATATACTCCCGATATACTTTCAATCGATATAAAAGAGGCGTGGGACTGCCTTGGCGAAATAACGGGCGAAACGGCAAACGAACAAATAATAAATACCGTGTTTGAAAAATTCTGCGTGGGTAAATAAGGAGAGGTTATGCTCAATCTCGAATTGTATAAAGTATTCTATACGGTCGCAAAATGCGGAAGTTTAACCAAAGCCTCGCGTGAACTTTATATTTCACAACCTGCTGTTTCGCAGTCAATAAAACAGCTTGAAGACAGACTGGGGGTAAAGCTTTTCAACCGTAACCACAGGGGTATGGAGCTTTCGTCTGCAGGCGCAAAGCTGTTATATAAGAATGTTGCCGACGCGCTGAAACTCATTGAAAACGCAGAAAACGGCATAACAGAATTAAACAACACGGCAACGGGCAACATAAGAATAGGCGCAACCGACTCTATTTTTTCACACCTTCTTGCCGACAAGATTGTTGAATTTAATCAAAAATATCCCGCAGTCGGGCTGGAACTCATCTCTTCGACCTCGCCGCGGACTATAGAAAAACTTAAAAGCGGCAACATTGACATAGCCTTTGTCAATCTCCCCGTCGAGGACGAAGAAGTTAAATTTATTGACACGGTAAGCCTTTTAAGCGACGTGTTTGTTGCAGGTAAAAAGTATAAGGATTTGAAAGATAAGACAATCCCTCTTAAAAGCTTGCGCGAATATCCCGTGCTTTTGATTGAAGAAAATACGGTTGCCCGCAAATCCATGCGCGAATTTTTAAAATCCCACGGCATAGAGCTTAATCCCGATATCGAAGTTGCCAACTGGGACTTTATGATAAAGCTTGTAGCCAAGGGAATGGGCATAGGCTGTATTCCCCGCGAGTACTGCACAAAGGAGCTTGCAAGAGGCGAACTTTTTGAAGTAAACGTGTCTCCCGCACTGCCCGTAAGGGGCGTGGGAATTGCGCTCCCCGCCGAAGGGCAGATACCATTTGCGTTAAGACAGTTTATAAAATTATTCGGGGGAACGGCGAAATGAAATTTACCGAACTGAAAAACGACATAGCCGAGGGCGCGAGAAGTATTTATCTTTTGGAAGGCGACGACGCCTATTTCAGAATGAAGGGCGAAGAAATGATAAAAAACGCGTTCGTACAGATGCCCGAATTGAACTTTACGAGTTTTGACGGCGAAACGCTGAAAGGCAGCGCGCTTACAAATCTTACTTCGGCTTTGGAAAGTTTTCCGTTTATGTCCGAAAAGCGCGTAATAAAAGTAGTCGGTCTATATCCTACAGAAAGCGACTACGAGCATTATCTTAAAAAAACTTTTGAAAATTTCCCTTCGACTTCCATACTCATTATCGTGAACGCCGAAAGTAAAAAAGGCGTTGACTTAAAACGTAAACACAGCGTAACTTTTGTCGACTGCGGAAAGGCTGACGAAGAAACCGTAACTAAATGGGTATATATAACCCTGAAACGTTCGGGCGTGACTGCGGCGGTTGATTTGTGCGCTTTGGTTGCGCGGTATTGCCTTTGCAATATGTCGCGCGTAGCGCTTGAAACTCAAAAAATAATAGACTATAAGGGCGGCGGAGTACTCACCCGTGAGGACGTGGAAGAACTCATTTACAAAGAGGCGGATTACCGCATTTACGAAATGACAGGCGCCGTGGCGCGCCGCGACTATGATAAATTTCTGAGTATACAGTCCGAACTCTGCCGTAAAAACGGCGACGAAACTACAATACTTTCGGGACTGTTTTCCTACTTTAAAAATCTGCTGACAATACTGTCTTCGGATATGCCCGAAAGCGAGTTTGCAAAACTGCTGAAAATGAAGGAATACGGCGTTAAAAAGAGCAGAGAGCAGGCGCAGGCAATCGGATATAACAAACTTAAAAGCTGCGTGGCATACGTATACTTGTCGTTGTCGGAGATAAAAAGCGGACTAATTTCACCGAATGTAGCCCTTGAAAAAGTAAATAATAAAATATTTTTTGAATAAAGTAAAATATGGTAATTCAAACGCTTTATTTTTTGCGCTTAAAACTATATAATAAATAGAGTAACTTACCTCACTATAAAGTTGATCGGAGAAAACAATGGCAAATTTTTCGACTTTAACTGAAAACGTAAAAAACTTCGGTATGGGATTTACCGAGCACTGGGTGGGATATCTTTTACAGTTAATTCTTTTCACTATACTGTACTATCTCATTTTCAAAGTATTAAAATACAACAAAGCTAATAAGTTCATTGCGCTTATTATCTTTTTCATACTGTTCAGCGGTATAGCTTTCGCCTTTTCGGATGAAATTGACGCGGGCATATTCCTCATTGTAATAGCAATGATATCTCTTCTGGTATTCACAATGTTCCATACCGAAATCAAGCGTACGCTTTTCGACGCAGGCACAAAGAAGAAGAGTAAAGCCGAACCCGTCACCGTAACCGGTGTAGAGCTTATTATGGACGAAATAGTCCGCGCCGTTCAGAATATGTCCAAAAACGACATAGGCGCGCTCATAGTTCTTTCTAACGATAACCTTCCCGAAGGCATAATTGAAAGCGGTACGGTAATCAATGCAAAAATTACTTCGCAAATGGTAGAGGCGGTATTCTATCCCAAAGCGCCCCTTCACGACGGCGCGCTCGTAATAGAAGGCAACAAGCTTTACGCAGCGGGTTGTTTCCTTCCTATTGCACAGGATGAAAGATTGCCCAAGGAAATGGGCAGCCGCCACCGCGCAGCGCTCGGTGTGACTATGGTTGCAAGCGTAACTGCAGTTGTCGTATCAGGAGAAAAGGGCATTATTTCAATAGTTAAAAACGGCGTAAGCAAAAAGAAGTACGCCGATGCAACAGATATCAAAGAGGCGTTAAGCGACTACTACTGGTCAGATCTTACTGCCGAATCCAAGTTTTAAGGGAGTTTAAAAAATGAAAAAGTTCGGTAAATTTTTAAAAGATTTGTTCACAACGAATATCCCCTACAAACTTCTCGCGCTGTTTATTGCGGCGCTTACCGTATTCCTTCTTAACATACAGTAAAAAATATGAAGACAATCCACATCCCCCAAATACTTTTGCCTGAGTCAGCCGATATGCATTTATGGGCTGTAAACGCGTGCGACCAGTTTACGTCCGATTACTCATACTGGAGCGAACTTGAAAAACTTGTAGGGCAAAACTTAAGCACATTAAAACTTGTCTTTCCCGAAATTTATTTAAAAGACAACCCGTCTGTCCGCATCGATAATATAAACAAAACGATGCGGTCGTATCTTAATAGCGGGGTATTTAAAAAACTCGGGGAAGGTTTTATTCTCGTTGAACGCACCACTTCGGCGGGTACGCGCACAGGTTTGGTAATTGCAATCGATCTTGAAGACTACTCTTTTGAAAAGGGCGCAACGACCCCTGTACGTTCAACAGAGGCAACAATTTTAGAGCGTATTCCCCCGCGCGTAGCCATAAGAAGGAACGCGCTTTTGGAACTTCCCCATATAATGCTGTTGTACGACGATAAACAAAACACCGTTTTGAATAACGCCGTAAAGGGCGAAACGCTGTATGACTTTGATTTGAATATGAACGGCGGGCATATAAAAGGCACAGCCGTAAATAATTCCGAAGAGGTAGTAAAGTCTTTCTACCGCCTTGTAGAGGGAGAAAGCAATCCTTTCCTGTTTGCCGTCGGAGACGGTAATCATTCGCTTGCAACTGCAAAGGCGTGCTGGGAAGAGATTAAAAAGACCCTTCCCGAAAGCCAGTTTCAGACATGTCCAGCACGCTATGCGCTTTGCGAGGCAGTAAATATTCACGATAGCGCGCTCAATTTTGAACCCATTCACAGATTTGTCAAAACAGACAAAGTAAACGAATTCAAAAGCGGTCTTAAAATAGCCGGAACGGCAACCGCCGTATTTGTTGCAAACGGAATGGAAGAAGTAATTGCTTTTGACGGCGACACGCCTTCGGGTATAAGAAAGCTTGACGAATACATTGCGTCGTTTATCAAAGAGAACGGCGGCGAAGTGGACTATATTCACGGACAAACCGAGCTTAAAGAGCTGACAAAAGAGGGCGGCGCAGGTGTGATTTTGCCCGCTATACCCAAGGACGATTTCTTTGCGCTTATCAAAAAGGGCGGCAACCTTCCCCGAAAAACTTTCTCAATGGGTGAAGGCAATGAGAAACGCTATTATATAGAATCAAGAATTATCAGGTAATATATGGCATTAAAGGTATGTAAATTCGGCGGTACGTCAATGGCTGACGGCAACATTATCACCGAAGTAAAGAAGATAATGGAAAGCGACGAAACCCGCCGCTTTATAGTTGTTTCGGCGCCAGGCAAAAGATATTCGGGCGATATAAAGGTAACCGATTTACTTTACGCGTGCCATAACGAACTTAAAGAAATCGGCAATATAACCAAAAGCTTTTCGGCTGTAAAGTCGCGTTACGAAAATATTGTAAAACAGCTTAACCTCGAAATAGATATAGACGCTATTTTGGACGAAACCGAACGCAGAATAGTGCAGGAGCACAGTGTTGACTTTACCGCATCGCGCGGTGAATATCTGTGCGCGCGCGTCGTCTCTGAAGTTTTAGGCGCAAAATTTATCGACGCAGAAGACGTTATATTCTTTAAAGAGGACGGTTCTCTTGACGGTACAGAATCTTATAAAGCGATAGCGGCTGCCGTTTCGGGCGTTAAGCTTGCTGTGTTGCCCGGATTTTACGGCAAGGGCGCAAACGGCAGGGTAAAAACTTTCTCAAGGGGCGGTTCAGACATAACGGGCGCGGTTGTCGCGCGTGCGGTAAACGCCACTCTTTACGAAAATTGGACGGACGTATCGGGCTTTTTAGCCTGCGACCCGCACATTGTCGACAGTCCCAAAAGCATTAAATCACTGTCTTATAAAGAACTCCGCGAGTTAAGCTATATGGGCGCAAACGTTCTGCACAGCGAATCCATTTTCCCAGTGCGCAAAGCCAACATTCCCATTAACATAAAAAACACTTTCCGTCCTCAGGACGAGGGCACAACAATTGTTCCCACGTCTCGCTACATATTAAGCGGCAATACCGTAACGGGTATTGCAGGCAGAAAAAACTTTACCGTCATATACATAGAAAAATCGCTTATGAACGCCGAAATAGGCTTTATAAGAAAAGTCCTTACCGTAATCGAGGAGGCAGGTATTTCGGTCGAGCATATCCCTTCGGGCATAGACACAATGTCGCTTGTAATTTCAAGCGAGGGTGTAAGCAGCGATAAACTTACAAGTATAATAGAAAATATAAAAGCCGCCGTCGAACCGGACGTCGTTCGCGTAATAGAAAATATTGTGCTTATCGCAACGGTAGGAC
>JAIDSQ010000125.1 GCA_029061155.1 Clostridia bacterium | reverse complement strand
TCCCGAACTTGCGCCCCAGCTTTCCAAATACTCACCCAAGATTATATTCTTTGAAATCGACCCCGACAAAATCGGCGACGTTATCGGTAAACAGGGCAGCGTAATCAAGAAGATTATGGAAGAAACCAACACCGAAATCGAGTTTAACGACGACGACAGCGGCAAGGGCTATATCTCCGCAATCGGCCCCGTTGAAAATGCTGAAAGGGCAAAGGCAATCATTATGAGCATTGCGCACGACCCCGAAGTAGGCGATATGTTCGTAGGAACTGTCGTAAGAATTATGAACTTCGGCGCATTCGTAGAATTTGCCCCCGGCAAGGACGGTATGATTCACATTTCTAAGCTTTCCGACAAGCGCGTCGAAAAGGTTGAAGACGTAGTCAAAATCGGCGACACCGTAAAGGTAGAAATAATCAAGATAGGCGACAAGGGTATTGACCTTAAACTTCTTGAAAAATTAAGCTAATTGAATAATTAATAAAGCCCGAGCGTTCCGCTCGGGCTTTAAATTTATGAGTAGTAGGATATTATGCCTCGGAAGATATAGTAAGCAACATTCTTTCTGTATTCGTCGTCGCATAAAAGTTTTTCGTCTTCGGCGTTGGAAAGGAATCCGCACTCGACAATAACCGAAGGGCTTTCGGTGCATTTTAGCATATAGTAATCGCCAACAAGCACAGTGTTTGTAGTAATTCCGTTTAACGAATTCATACTGCTTTGCACGCTTTGCGCAAGCCGTTTGCTTATTTCGCTGTCCTTGTCGAAAAACACGTGCGTCCCGCGTTTTGAGGGAATGGGGCAAAAATTCTGATGAATGGAAACAACCATATCGGCATTATTATTCTCGATTATTTCCTTGCGCTTTTTCATATCGCGCAGTTTAAAGCCCTTTGTGCTCGTTCCGTACAGCCCGCCCTGCGTAGTCCGCGTCATAACTGCGTTGAACCCCGCGCCCGAAAGATAACCCTTAAGGTGCTTTGCAATACTCAGGTTAATGTCGCTTTCCTTTTCGCCGGAAACCTTACCTAAAACGCCCGCGTCAACACCGCCGTGTCCCGCGTCAATTATAATCGTACGCTCGCCGCTGTGCGAATATGCGGAGGCGGTTCCCGCAAAAATTCCTATCGCTGCTCCCGCAACCAAAATTGCGGCTATAAGTATAATCAAACTCTTTTTACAAATAAACAATTTCACGCTATATAGTACTGAACGATTGATTTTTTTATGACAAAGTGATACAATAATATGCGTGAAATTATCGTCGCTTTCAGGCGGTAAAAACCGTTAATTATGTTTAATTTTTTTACAACCGTTACGGCGGATAACGCCCGCAATTTAAGCCCCGTTACGCTCGCGTTCGTAGGCGACGCAGTGTACTCGCTGTACGTGCGCGAAAGGTTAGTGCTTTCAACGAGTTTCAGTACGGGCACCCTTCAGAAACTTACCTCTTCGGAAGTTTCCGCCCACGGTCAAAGCGGGCTTTTGGAAAGGATAATGCCCCTTTTCACCGAGGAGGAGGCAGACATTTTCCGCCGCGGCAGAAACGCCAAAAAGCCCACGAAAAGCAAGAATGCCAGCGTAGCCGAATACAACCGCTCGACCGGGTTTGAGGCTGTTTTGGGTTACTTATATCTGACAGGTCAGTACGACAGAATATCCGAATTGTTGGCAAACGGAGATTAATATGAAAACAGAGGGACGAGCATTGCATTTCTTACGAACAGCACAGTGTGCTGTTCGTGCAATGCGAGATGAGTGAGCGCAAAGAGCAAAGCGCGAACGGTGACCGAAAACGGTGTTGTCCTTACACCGTTTGAGAAGAAACGCAGTTGAGGGTAAATATGAAAACCGAAGGAAGAAACCCCGTTTTAGAACTTTTAAAAACGCAGAAAAACATAGATAAAATACTCCTTGAAAAGAACCCGCAAGGCTCCTTGAAAAGCATTTTTGCCGAGGCGCGGAAAAACAATATCCGCGTGCAGTTCGTGGACAGAAAAGTTTTGGATAAGCAGAGCGAAGAGGGCAGACATCAGGGTGTAATAGCTTACACCACCGACTACGAATATTCCTCGCTTGACGAAATAATTTCCTCCCGCGGTCAAAACGGCGGCTTTGTAATTCTCTGCGACGGCATAGAGGACGTGCACAATCTCGGCTCAATTATAAGGGTTGCCGAGTGCGCGGGTGCGGACGGCGTTATAATTCCTTCCAACAATTCGGCAAGCGTAACCGAGGCGGTAGTGCGCATTTCCGCGGGTGCCGCCAACCATATGAAGGTTGCAAAGGTCAACTCCATAAACCGCGCAATCGACGAGTTAAAGAAACAAAACTACTGGCTGTATGCGCTCGAGGCGGACGGAACTTCACTCTACGATGCCGACCTTAAAGGCAACATAGCAATCGTTGTAGGCGGCGAGGACAGCGGAGTAAGAAGGTTAACCCGCGAAAAGTGCGACTTTACGCTTTCAATCCCCCTAAAGGGCAAAGTAAATTCCTTAAACGCCTCCGTAGCTTTGGGCATAGCGGTGTACGAGGCTGTGAGAAAACGCCAATGACGGACGAAGAACTTGTTCCCCTCTGCCGCGCGGGCGATAAAAACGCATGGGAAGAGCTGTATTTAAGATACAAACCCCGCGTTCTCAAAATAGCGCGCCGTTTCTTTCTGAGCGGCGGCGAAACCGAAGACCTCGTTCAAGAAGGTATGTGCGGACTATATTCGGCGGTAAACGGCTATAATCAATCGCGTGAAGGTTTTCCCGCGTACGCGTACAGCTGTATAAGAAACCGCATTGTGGACGCGGTCAAAAAGAGTTTAGGCGCAAAGCATTCCGCGCTTAACAATTTCCTGCCCATTTCCGAAGGCGACGAAGAATGGACTTCGCGCGTCAATCCCGAGGACGAACTCATATTTTCCGAGGACAAGCGCGAACTTTTGCAGAGTATGAGCAAGGCGCTTTCCGCGCTTGAGTTCAAAGCAATCGTAATGTACATTGACGGAATGACGATTGCCGAAATATCTTCGGCGCTCGATAAAAATTTCAAAAGCGTGGATAACGCAATTAACCGCGCAAAGCATAAAATACAAACGTTAATATCTGCGGAGAAATAAATGGCATACCTTGCGTTTTACAGAATGTTCAGACCCGTGTCCTTCGATACGGTAGTAAGACAGGAACATATCGTAACTACCCTTAAAAACCAGATAGCCACGGGCAAGATAGGTCACGCATACCTATTTTGCGGACCGAGAGGCACGGGCAAAACAACCCTTGCCAAAATTTTTGCGCGCGCCATTAACTGTGAAAACCCCAAGGACGGTTCGCCCTGCGGCGAATGTGCCGTGTGCAAATCGCTCGCGGGCGGCGCAAACCTCGATATTTCTGAAATAGACGCAGCCTCCAACAACGGCGTTGACGAAATGCGCGATTTAAGGGAAAAGGTACAGTACCCGCCCGTTGCGGGCAAGTACAAAGTCTATATCATAGACGAGGTTCATATGCTTACCGCGTCGGCATTCAACGCGGTGTTAAAGACTCTGGAAGAACCTCCCGCACACGCAGTATTCATTTTAGCTACTACCGAACCGCAGAAAATACCCGCAACCATCTTGTCGCGTTGTATGCGTTTCGACTTCAAATTAATTCCGCAAAAGGACTTGGAAGGGCTTATAAAAAGCGTCCTTGACAAGACGGGCAAAAAGTACGAGGACGAGGCGGTTTCGGCAATCGCCCGTGCGGGCGCAGGCAGTGCGCGCGACAGCCTGTCTATAGCCGATATGTGCGCCTCCTACGCAAGCGGAAAGCTTACTTACGAGGACGTGAACACAGTTTTAGGCAGCGCCGATTTTTCGGTAATTGCGGACATCGCCCAAAGCATTTTAACAGAGGATGCGCCCTCGGCGTTGACTGGCGTTGAAAATATACTTTCCACAGGCAAAAGCGTGGGCGTTCTGATTAAAGATTTATTGACCTTTTTAAACAACTGCGCAATAGTAAAAATGTGCAGAAACGCCAACGAAATTATAAACCTGCCTTCGGAAACTTTTAACCGCATAAAGGACATTGCGGCGCAGTGCGACGGACATAAAATTCTCCGCGTGACTGAAATTCTCGCCAAGGCGGAAACCGACGCGCGCTATTCTTTGAACGGCAAAATCACTCTCGAAACGGCAGTTTTAAAGTGCGCGCTTCCGCAGTCGGACTACAATTTAGACGCGATAATAGGCAAAATAAACGCGCTCGAAGAAAAGCTTAAAAAGGGCGAAGTAGTGGTTGAACGCGAAGTCCCCGCACAGCCCGCGCCTAAGGATCAGACTCCCGCACCCAAGCCCGCGGAAGTAAAGGAAGTTAAGGAAATTAAAAAGCCCGCGGTACTTCAGGCGGACGACGAACCGACGCCCTTCGGCACAAAGGAAACTGCGCATCACGCCGAAACTAAGCAGGCAGATATGTTCGCCAAGCCCCGCACCCTCGGGGAAGACGACAAGCGCAGCGTGTTCGGCAAGTTTGTAAGGAGCTTGAGAACTACGAGAAGAAACGCCGTTCTTTTCACGCTGTGTATGGATTTAGGCAACTTTTTTGAAGGCGACAAACTCATTTTAACAACCGAAAGCGAGGCGGTCTATAAGGGGCTTACCCGAACTGACAATGCGGCGTTCGTAGCCGAAACCCTTGCGGAATTAGGCGTAACAAGTCACGAAGTGCGCCTTGTCAAGAAAGGAATTTCGGACTATGATAAAGCACTAAATGAATTAAAGAAAAATTTTGACGGTATAGACATAGAAATAAAATAACAAGGAGGAAGTTATGGCAGGATTTAAAGGCGGAATGGGCGGAATGGGCAATATGCAGAACCTCATGAAACAGGCCCAGAAAATGCAGGAACAGATGCAGGAGGCTGAACAGGAGCTTGAAGAGCTTGAAGTCGTCGGGCTTTCGGGCGGCGGTGAAGAGGGCGATGAAACTGTAGTCGTCTATATGAACGGTAAAAAGATTATAAACGGAATAGAGTTCGGCAGCAAACTTTCCGAAACGATAGATATAACCGACGAAGACGACGTTGAAATGCTTGAAGATTTAATTATGGCGGCAATCAATGACGGTTACAAAAAAGCTGAAGAGATCTATAATGAAAAAATGGGTCCTTTTGCAAAGAGTGGTGGATTATTCTGACCTTGATTTACTATAAACGTAAATAAGTACATTTATGGATATTTTTATCGAGCCGATAGGCAAACTTATAAACGAATTTTCAAAACTTCCCGGGGTGGGTAAAAAGACCGCCCAGCGTTACGCATACAAAATAATCGGTATGACCGAATCCGAGGCGCGCGAATTTGCCGAAAGCATTTTAAACTGCAAGCGCAAGGTGCGTTACTGTAAAGTGTGCGGAAACTTCACCGAAGGGGAAGTGTGCGATATATGCAAGCGCCGTGAAGGCAATATTATCTGCGTCGTAAAAGAACCAAAGGACGTTATCGCAATGGAAAAACTTCACGAGTTCAAGGGCGTGTATCACGTTTTGCACGGCGTTATAAGCCCTATGGACGGCGTGGGCCCCAACGATATACGCATAAAGGAACTGCTTGCCCGCATTAACGAAGGGGGCGTACAGGAAGTTATAATGGCAACCAACCCCGACGTAGAGGGCGAGGCAACCGCAATGTATATAGCCAAACTTTTAAAGCCTTTGGGCGTAACGGTGACAAGGCTTGCGCACGGTATCCCCATCGGCAGCGAACTCGAATACACCGATGAAGTGACATTATCACGCGCTTTACTTGACAGAAAAATAATTTAAAATTAATTAACGTCGCTTGCAAAAATCACACTTTTTGCAAGCGGACCCAATTTGCGAATACTTTCGCCTCAGCGGGGTGAATGCACGCGATTAAATTATTGTGTGCCCTTAGTATCGCGTGCAGAGGGCGAGTAGCCCTTAAAATCACGGAAATTACCGACATCATCGAACGTCGGGAATTTCGTGAGGAGGATATATGAAAATTTCCGTTTTAGGCTGCGGGCGCTGGGGCTCATTCATAGCCTGGTATCAGGCGTCCGTCTTAAAAAATCAGGTTGTATCCTGGGGACCCGAGGGTGACTATTCCTACGAAGTTTTAAAAAACACGGGCAAAAACGAATACGTCAGCCTTGATAAAAGCATAACGCTTACAAGCGATTTACAGTTCGCGGTTGAAAACGCGGATATAATAATAATTTCAATCTCGTCGCAGGGCTTGCGCGGGTTTATGCAAAAGATAATCCGCTACAACGTTGCCGACAAGCCTTTCGTACTATGTATGAAGGGCATTGAAGAAAGCACGGGCAAACGCCTTTCCGAAGTGCTTGTAGAAAGCGGCATATCCCCCGATAAAATTGCGGTATGGGTAGGTCCGGGACACATTCAGGCGTTTACTCAGGGTATTCCCAACTGTATGGTAATAGACAGCGCCAACGAAAAATTAAAACGCTTTCTTGCCGACAACTTTAAAAGCAATCTGATAAGGTTCTATTACGGCAACGATTTAATAGGTACCGAAATAGGCGCGGCGGCTAAAAACGTTCTGGGCATTGCCGCAGGCGTTCTCGACGGTAGCGGCTACGTCAGCTTAAAAGGACCTTTAATGGCGAGAGGCGCCAACGAAGTGGGAAGGTTAATAGAGGCAATGGGTGGCAAATTCAATTCGGCTTACGGGCTTGCCCACCTCGGCGACTACGAAACAACCCTCTTTTCCGAATACTCCCACAACCGCAAGTACGGTGAAATGATGGCGCACGGCGCCAAGTTTGAAAAACTTGCCGAAGGGGTTATGACGGCAAAGGCAATGAAAAAATTAGGCGATATTTATGGCGTCGAACTTCCGCTTACAAACGCCGTGTACGAGGCGTGCTTTGAATCCAGAGTATTTGAAAGCGGCGACGGCGCAAAAAATTGTATGGAGATAATATTAAAGCTGTTTGAACGCAGCACAAAGAGCGAATTTTAATCAGTAATATCAGGGGAAAACGACGAAATTCAATTTTAACGAGGCAGTATTTTGATTAGAAACGATTTGAGAAACGTGGCTATTATCGCGCACGTAGACCACGGCAAGACAACGCTTGTCGACGCGATGTTAAAACAGAGCAACACTTTCCGTGAAAACCAGTCCGTAGAAGAACGCGTAATGGACTCTGGCGATCTGGAGCGTGAAAGAGGAATTACCATTCTTGCAAAAAACACGTCCATACACTATAACGGCGTAAAAATAAACGTAGTCGACACTCCGGGTCACGCCGACTTTTCGGGCGAGGTCGAGCGCGTTATGATGATGGTAAACGGCGTTTTAGTACTTGTGGACGCGGCTGAAGGACCCATGCCCCAAACGCGCTTTGTCGTAAAAAAAGCGCTGGAAATGGGACACAGGCTTATAATAGTCGTAAACAAAATCGACCGTCCCGACGCCCGCCTTTCCGAAGTGCAGGACGAAATTTTGGAGCTTTTACTTGAACTCGACGCCTCCGACGACCAGCTTTTAAGCCCCGTCGTATGGTGTTCGGGCAGGGACGGAACGGCAACCCTTGACATAAACAAACCTGGTAAGGACTTAACGCCACTCTTTGAAACAATTTTAAACCACATTCAGCCTATGGAAGTAGACGACGAAGGTCCCGCGCAGCTCCTTGTTTCGTCCATTGACTACAACGACTACGTAGGCAGAATAGGCGTCGGCAGAATCGAACGCGGCGTCATCAATCAGGGTCAGGGCGTTGTGGTGACTAACTACAACAACATTCATTTAAGAGCTGCGGGCAAGCTTGCCAACCTCTATCAGATAGAGGGCTTACAGCGCGTTCCCTGCGAAAGCGCAAAGGCGGGCGACATAGTATGTTTCTCGGGTCTTGAAAAAATAAATATCGGCGACACCGTCTGCTCCCCCGACTGCGTAGAGGCGCACAAGTTCGTAAAGATTACCGAACCTACCGTCGAAATGACTTTCTCCGTCAACGACTCGCCCTTTGCGGGCAAGGACGGCAAGTGGGTAACCACGCGCCACATAAGGGACAGGCTGTTCAGGGAACTTCTCCGCGACGTATCCCTCCGCGTAGAAGAAACGGACTCCGCCGATAGTTACAGAGTTTGCGGAAGGGGCGAAATGCACCTTTCAATCTTAATCGAAAATATGCGCAGGGAAGGCTACGAATTTCAGGTATCCACGCCCCGCGTAATGTATAAAGAAATTAACGGCGTTAAGTGCGAACCTATGGAAAGACTCATTGTCGACGTTCCCGACGACGCTACGGGCGCAGTGTTCCAAAGTATGGGCAACAGAAAGGGCGAACTTCTGCATATGAGCGCAATAGGCAACCGCACCCGCCTTGAATTTATCGTACCGGCAAGGGGCTTGTTCGGCTACAAGTCGGAATTTCTGACTTCCACCAAGGGCGAGGGCGTTATGAACAGTGTGTTCTTTGAATACCAACCCTACAAAGGCGAATTCTCCCGCCGCGACACAGGCTCGCTCGTAGCCTTTGAAACGGGCGACGCCGTAACCTACGGACTGTTCAACGCGCAGGGCAGAGGCACTCTGTTTATCGGCGCAGGCACGCCCGTTTACGAAGGTATGGTAATAGGCGAATCCCCCAAGAGCGAGGATATCAACGTCAACGTCTGCAAGACAAAGCACCTGACAAACACCCGTTCAAGCGCCAGCGACGACGCGTTAAGGCTTATAACTCCCAAGAGAATGAGCCTTGAAGAGTGTCTTGAATTTATAGGCGACGACGAACTTCTGGAAATCACCCCCAAGAATATCCGCATAAGAAAGCGCATACTAAATAGTGAATTGCGTGCAAAAGCGCGTGCAAGAGAGAAGAAGGGCAATGAATAATACGGCACTTGTAACAGGCGCGTCGGGCGGACTGGGGCTTGAATTTGCAAAACTTCTGGCAAAGGACGGAAACGATTTACTGCTCGTTGCCCGCAACGGACACAGACTTGAAGAAATCAAAGACGAACTTGAAAAGGCGCACGGCGTAAAGGTTTATTTCCTCGCCTGCGACTTAACTCAGGATGACAGCGCAAACAAGGTTTACGACTACGCAAAGGAAAATAGCCTTCAGATAGACGTCCTTATCAACAATGCGGGTTTCGGCGATTTCGGCAACTATCTCGACAGCGTTTGGGAAAAGCAGCGCGACATGATCAACTTAAACGTGCTTGCGCTTATGCGCCTTACCTATCTTTTCGTTCCCGAAATGAAGGAGCGCGGAAAGGGTAAAATTCTAAACGTAGCGTCAATCGCGTCTTTCCAACCAGGTCCATTGATGTCCGTGTACTACGCAAGCAAAGCCTTCGTTCTGTCTTTTTCCGAGGCGCTCGCCGTCGAGCTTAAAAAGACGGGTGTAACCGTAACCGCGCTTTGCCCCGGCCCTGTAAGAACATGCTTTGAAAAGGCGGCTAATTTAGCCTATTCGGGT
>JAIDSQ010000124.1 GCA_029061155.1 Clostridia bacterium | reverse complement strand
TCATTATGTAGTTGAGCCACGTCTGGTCATGAAAAACTTCATGAACCCACTTTAAAATTTCAATATCCATATTAAATACCCGATTGATGTAAGTCTGATTTTTCTCTATGCCTTTAAGATAAGCGCCCAGTCGTTAGAAAGTTCGCGGCGCTTTGTCGGGCGGAAAGCCATACTCCCCTTTCCTTCAAAAGTGCCTATGTAGCTTTTTGCTCCGCTTGCGGGGTTGAACCAGTACGCCGCAACCTTTTTGCCCTTGAAATGTTCAAGCGAAATTTCAAAACAGTCACCCGCATATGTGTAGACAAATAAATAATCTTTGCCCGCAAATACGCTTATGCGGTGATACCTCTCCTTCTGCGGTGAAACAAGTAAATTCGGACAGGGCGCGCCCTTTGTAAAGTCCACTCCCTCGAACAGTTTTTTAAGATAATGTAACTGCCCGCCGCCTTCCGCGTGAAGTGCGGTATGCCAGTCCTCCCTAACGCCGTACGCACCGTAAGGCAGGCTTTGCGTATAAAACTGAATTATTGCGTTGTTGCCGTAGGTAAATCCGCAAGCCCCTTCAAACACAGACCAGTAAGCATAACGGCGGACGTCGCACGCCTCCCAGTACGGTTCGTTTTTATCGTGCAAGCCCTGAATTATACCCTCGTACGAAGGTTCAGCGTCTAAGCAGGGTTTGAATGTTTTGAAGTTTTTGTGCTCTTCAACGTACTTCCAGTTATCCTCGCCGTAATACTGCGCGGTGTAATCGTCCCACGCGTTGAGGTTCATCTGGTCGTATCTTCTGTGCCCAGACTGGAACATATTGAAGTCGAGCCACTTCTCTTCGTTGAACCACCTTGCGGAAAAGGTTCTGCCGAAGGGATGGAAAGTTATAAGGTGCTTGCCGTCCTTTTGCTTAAGCGCACTGCCGAGCGCGTTGAAAAGCGCGAGGTTTACGTCGCCCTTGACGTCTCCGCCGAGAACCCATATTAGATTTTCGTTATGCGCAAACCTGTTTACAAGAAAGTCCGAAAAGCGCGGGATATCTTCAAGTTTTAAAACATTGCTCTTTACATACGAACCCCAGCAGGGCAAAAGGGCAATGTATATGTTGTATTTTTTTGCGATATCGAACACCTTCTGCACAAAGGCAAAATACTCTTCGCAGAAAATATTCTTGCCCTTTACGGGCATACCGTCCGTTATTCCCTTTTTATTCGGCAGGGAATACAAAAGCACCGTCTGCAACACGTTGAACCCGAGTTCAGCGCGGTTTCTTATATACTCTTCCGCCCCGCGCTCGTCTAAGTTTTCGTAAATAAGCCAGGCGGTGTCACCAAGCCAGAAGAAGGGCTTTCCATTCTCGAACAGATATCCGTTTTTAGTCGTTAACATATAGTCATTATATCATAACGGCAAGCACATTTCAAGGTTAAACGGTTTTTTTATTGAAATATTATTCCGCTTATGATACAATAAAGCAAAGGTGAATTATGAACGGTTTATTTTATTTACAACCCGCAACGACTTTCAACCAAGCGCTCTTTTCGGGCAACGGAAGGCTTGGCTGCGTTGCGTTCGGCGGTGCGCCGTCGGAAAGACTTGTTCTGAACGAGGAATCGCTTTGGAGCGGGAAAAAGCGCGACAGAATTAACCCCGCGTGCAAAAGTCAGCTTGACGAAGTGCGCAGACTTATTTTTGAAGGAAAGGTTGCCGAGGCACAGGAGCTTGCCCACCGTGCAATTGTTGCAACTCCGCCGACTCAGCGCAGATACAAGGCTATGTGCGATATAACGCTTAACCTTTCGCATAGCGGTGAAATAACCGACTATACGCGCAGCCTTGATTTGGATAAGGCTGTAATTACTACTTCGTATAATTGCGGCGGCACGCTGTATAAACGCGAAGTATTTACTTCACACCCCGCCGACTGCGTAGTGGTAAGACTCACTGCCGAGAACGGAAAACTGGAATTTGTTGCGGGCGGTAAGGTTAGAGGCGGGTTTGAAAGCGTGCGCTCACTGGGCAATGCAAGCGCCGCGTTTTTCGGCGGTGAAGGAATTAAATTTGCCTGCGTTATGCGCGTTGTTCATTGCGACGGCGAAGTGAGTTCTATGGGCGGTGATATTTGCGTGCGCGGTGCAACTTACGCAACGCTTTTGATTTCAGCTGTTACAGACTGGAAACACAAAAACTTCTTTGAAAAGGCTTGCGCTATCCTTGATACGCAAAAAAGCTATAAAGACCTGCTTGAAGAACATATAAACGATTATTCAAAGCTTTATTCGCGCGTGTCTCTTAACCTCGGCGGAGAGGATAAAAGCGGCGTTCCCACCGACGTGCGGCTGTCGGAATTTGCGCGCGGAGGAGTTGACAACGGACTTATCGCACTATACTTTAATTTCGGCAGATACCTGCTTATTTCGTGCAGCCGCGCGGGCGGGTTGCCTGCGAATTTACAGGGCATCTGGAACGAAGATCCTCTTCCCTGCTGGGATTCAAAATATACAATCAACATCAATCTGCAAATGAATTACTGGCACGCAAATATATGCGGGCTTGAGGAATGTTGCGAACCTTTCTTCTCTCTTCTTCAACGGGTAAGAAAGAGCGGTAAAAAGACGGCGGATAAGATGTACGGCTGCAAGGGATTTGTAGCCCACCATAACACCGACATTAACGCCGACACCGCGCCGCAGGATAAGTATGTGCCCGCGACCTGCTGGACGCTTGGCGGTGCATGGCTTGCACTGCACATTTACGACTTTTACAGGTTTACGGGCGATACCTCGTTCTTGCGTAAAAATTACTGTGTACTTAAAGACGCCGTACTATTTTTCAAGGACTTCTTAATTGAAAATAAGGACGGTTATCTTGTTGCCTGCCCTTCCCTTTCACCCGAAAACAGCTACGTAGACGGTAACAAGGACAAGGTAAGCCTTTGCGCGGGATCGACTTCTGACACGGCAATTCTCACTCAGCTTTTCAGCGATTTTATTTCAGCCGCGTCCCTTCTGAACAAAGACAAAAAGCTTGCGGAAGAAAGCAAGCTTATATTAAAAAAACTGCCCCCCCTTAAAATAAGCAGGGACGGCAGAATTATGGAATGGCTTGAAGAATACGACGAGGTTGACAAAGGACACCGCCATATGTCGCATCTTATCGGGTTGTTCCCCGCGAATTTAATTACCGTGGAAAATACCCCAGAGCTTGCCGAGGCGGCGAAAAAATCGCTTGATTACAGACTTGCCCACGGCGGAGGCGGCACTGGCTGGAGCCGCGCCTGGGTTGTTTGCCTGAAAGACAGGCTGAAGGACGGAGACGGCGCGTACGAAAACTTACGCGAGCTTATTTCAAAGTCCACATTCCCCAACCTGACGGACGGTCACCCGAGACCTACCGGCGGAATTTTCCAGATAGACGGAAACTTCGGCGGAACGTGCGGTATTGCCGAAATGCTTTTACAAAGCTACGATAATAAGCTGTTTATTCTGCCTGCGCTGCCTAAGGAACTGCCTTATGGTGAAGTTAAGGGACTTAGGGCGCGCGGCGGTATTGTATGCGATATTAAATGGAATGAAGGCAAAGCCGAACATATTACTTTTCACGCCCTGCGCGATACTGAAATTGCAATTGTATACAACAGTAAAAGCTTTCGGAAAACATTTACAAAGGGTGAAACAATTAGCCTTGACGGCGAACTCGGAAGTATTTAAAGGTTGCCGCGCCTTGGCTTTTTGACGACGAACGGCAGTATACGCCTATCTTTGCACCCACCCAAAAACCCTTGCAGGCGTAGAATTTAACGGGCATAACTTTGCCGTCAAGCGTAAATTTACAGGCAATTTCATTGTGACCTTCGTGCACGGCTTTAAGCCCGAACACAACTTCATTTGCGCAAATTTCGCGGGATAAAAGCGTTTCGTCCTGTTCGCCGCGTATTCTTCCCTTTCTCACTTCGATAAAATATTTTTGCCCGCGGCGCACTGCGCATATGTAGTGGTATTCACGCCCGAAAACGGTAAAACCTGCCTCGTCGCCGTCTTCAAGCTCGAGGCGGCAGCGCGTTTTAACGGTAAAATTTTCATAGTAAATTTTTTGCATAAACAGCGCGGGATAATCCGAAAGCGCGTTTTCCGCGTAAGGCACGGCAAAGAGTTTGAGTCCGCCGTCTAAGGCATACCAATCTTTTTTAATGTTCGCGGGAGTCTGCCATAAGAGCGAAAGTTTATTGCCTTTGAAATGGTCGCTCGGGTCAATGCTGTTGCACGTTTTTTCAACGGGATAATCGCCTTCTTCTACAGGCTCGCCGGGGAGATTATCGTCCTTGGACTTTCCGCAGATTACCCAGTCGTTGCGCCACACGGCGGGTTGCAAATGCACCACGCGCCCGAATGCGCCTCTGTCCTGAAAGTGCATAAAAGCCCACCTCTTGCCTTCGTCGTCCAAGTCGATAAGCGCGCCCTGATGGGGGCCGTTTATTTTTGTGCCGTTCTGGTACATTATTACCTTGGTCTGATATTCGCCGTAAATTTGCTTTGAACGCAGGGCTATCTGCCAACCCGTCTGCACGCTGCCGGCGGGAGCTAATATGTAATAATACCCGTTGCGGTAGTAAAACTTAGGTCCTTCGACTATGGGCGCGATATCGTGACCGTCGTATATTTCTTTGTAGTCTGTAGCGGATACGGTCATATCTTCGTCAGTTTCAAACACTGCGAGTTTGGAGTTGAAACCTATTCTGTTGCCTATAAATCCGAACACGACGTAGCACTTGCCGTCCGCCCATATGGGGCAGGGATCTTCGTAACCTCTCCCTTCAAACAGCGGTCTTAAAGGCGACCACTCGCCGTAAGGGTCGACGGTATCGGATAAGAAAATGCCTTCGTCGGGGAAGGGTATTACGCAATAATATTTTCCGCCGTGAAACCTTATAGACGGCGCCCACACTCCCTCGCCGTGACAGACTTTTTCAAACCTTTCAAACGGCAGGCGTGGCAACACGTAATTTATAAGTTCCCAGTCGACCAAGTTTACGGAATGTAATACGGGAACGCCGGGGACGTGGTTAAATGACGACGCGACCATATAAAAATCGTTACCGACGCGGATTACGTCGGGGTCGGAATAATCTGATAAGAGTACGGGATTTGTATATTTCATTTTATCTACCTCGGTTAAATTATACTATTAAGTCGGCGTTACCGCAAGGTTTTTTGCAAAATTTAAAAGCGCGTATTGCAATATGCTAATAAAAATGTTACACTCTATTGCGAGGTGCAAATATGAACATAACTGAAAGTATTAAAAAAGCGGGCGAATACATTGACAACCTTACGGTTAAATCGAACGTAAACGTGCCCGAAAAAATTATTAAGGAAGGCGGTTTTTTCAGCTGGGATAACGAAAAGCGCGAAATTGCGCGCCAGCCCTACCTCTTCCAGTGGAGCTATTATAACGGCGTGGTATTTGAAGGGCTGTACGATATTTACTGCGCCGACGGCAACGAGGTATATAAAGATTATGTTTTAAGCTATCTCGACGAACTTGTAGGCGGCGACGGAAAACTTATATTCGAGCGCGCAGGGTATGTCGATTATCACGGCGCGGACTGTTACAAAACGGCGGCTCTTCTTTGCCGTTTTGCTGGACAAAGGCCTGAATTTGACAGCGTGTTAAAGGAGCTTTACCGCGACTTGACCGACCACGCGCACGAGAATGCGGACGGCAATGTAATTTCGCAAAAGTTCTGCGACAAGGGGTTGGGCTTGAATTACTGGCACAGCTGGAGGGGCGGGAATCCTCCTAAAAAATACAAGCTGTGGCTGGACGGAATTTATATGCTACAGCCCTTCCTTGCCCGCTATGCCGAGCGTATCGGCGACAGTGCGCAGGTTGAAAAAATTGCGGGGCGTATTAAATGGGTTTGTGAAAATATGCAAGCGCCCAACGGACTTTACTACCACGCTACAAACGGCGGGGGCGACAATTGCAACTTCTTCTGGCTGAGGGCGTTGGGCTGGTACGGTATGGCAATTGCCGACGTTGCCGAGCCTTTCGCGGGCAAAGACGACGAGCTTTCAAAACACGTTATAAAGGTTTGTTCGGCTGCGCTTGAAAGGTTTGCGGATGGTATTCTGAAATATCAGCTTAAAAACGGTATGTGGTGCAACCTTGCCGATTTGCCGATTACCCCCACAAACCGCGACGAAACAAGCGGTACCGCAATGATGGTTTACTGCCTGTTAAAGGGCGTACGGCTCGGGTTACTTGACAGCAAATATACGCAACCTGCCGTAAAGGCGTTTTGCGGTATCTGTGAAAACAAGCTTGACGGCGGACTTAAAGATATTTACTTTAAAGCGAGCGCGAACGGCACGGATAATTACCAGAATCCCGACGACTACCTCACCGACGAGGGCAAAGGCGCAGGTCCTTTCATAATGGCTTATTCCGAAATAATAAGACTTTAAAAATAAAACTCCCGCTCAAAAAGCGCACTTCCCATAGGGAATATAAAAAGCGAAGAATTTTAAAATTCTTCGCTTTTTATATTTGCCAGATAAATAGAAATTTATCTTATATTGCAGGTAAAATAAACTGCTGATTAGGATAGTCAAATTCCTCAATCAAGTCGCCTTCTATAAAGCCGAAAGAGCGATAAAGAGCGCGTGGGGCGTTTCCTTTCGGGTCGTTTTCTCGAAATGTTGAAACGGTAATATCCCTCGTTCTATCCAAATTTTCAATTGCTTTTGAAAGTAACGCAGAGGCTATCCCTTGCCTACGATAGTCGGGCGCCACCGCAAGGCAACAAATCATATTATGTTTTTTAGAGTACAGCAAAACACCGATAATTGCATTTTGCTTTTTGATACAGAGAGCTCTTTTTTCTGACATAAAACGAAGCACAGTATTTTCATACTCTTTGAGTTTTTCTTCTGTTTCAAGTCCCGGGAAATACCAACTGACCGAACGCACAAGTGCCATCCAAGAAACAATATCTTCGTTTACACCATATTCAACTATCATTTAATGCTCCGTTCAATTGAAATTTATATAATCTTCTCAACTCTTATAAAAGCGTTCTGGCACCATTTAAACAGTACGGATAAAGAACGGTCAAAATCAAAAACATCAACAAGTTCTGCAAACTCCAATACCTCTCGGTCAGTTTTAGAAACTTGTTCTTTTAACTCTCGTTTTGTTGCAACAAATTTTCCACTTTCAAGATAATGCAAATTCTGAATAATGAAAAAAAGACATTTACAAGTCGAGCGAAACTTTGCAATATTTTTTTCTCTGTTTGCGTGGATATAACGATGGCATATCTCGTGATAGAAGTTCCCTAAAATTACTTTTACATAATTGATTTCATCTTTTCTCGATGCTTGCGGCAACAAATCTCGTAGTCTGCCATAGAGATTTTTCGTCGTATAAAGGAGTTGGCAAACTTCTAACGGACTCCAACGCATCAACTCATCCTTGCCGCATATAAAACCGCAAGACTTTTCAAAGTATCCTAAACTTTTCAAAATTTCACGATATGCGTCCATATCTGCAATTGAAAAGCATTCAATGACAATCATAACGTCTACGTCACTATTCTCGTGTTCCTCACCACGCAAATAACTACCCTGCAAGCCAACATATAATAATCTATCGCCAAACGATAGTTTACAAGCTGATATTAAATTATCGAGATAATTATCGAGGTCAAACACTTCCATTTCTCCGCTAAATTACTGTTTATCTTTCCGTTATTATACAACAAACAATATAAAAAGTAAAATAATTAAGCGCACCTGCCTTGCTTGCAAGGTATAGTGCGCTATACTTATTTTCTGTGGTAAAATTCCCTACGGCAACTACGTTAAAGCGGGAGTTATTGTTATTCTACTCTTATATTATCTCCTACAAGTCCGATGAACGCGCCGTCTTTTGCCTCGGCGCTGTCCTTATGGGCGATAAGCCATTTATTGCTTGCCCACAGCA
Organism: Clostridia bacterium; assembly: GCA_029061155.1. Lineage (GTDB taxonomy): Bacteria > Bacillota > Clostridia > Christensenellales > Borkfalkiaceae > Coproplasma. The sequence goes on along the minus strand of JAIDSQ010000124.1, from coordinate 8,735 downwards.
GCTGCGAGGTTGCGCCCTGAGGTCTTTCATAGTTGGTGCCCTTGGGCAGCACTACCGCCACTTTAAAAAGTCCGTCCGTCTTGCAGGGAGCGTAATGCAGGGTTGTTGCGTAAAGCTCTACTCCGCAGCCCGCGGGAATTAAAAACGCCTTTACAAGCGCAGTGTCGTACTTGCCTTCTTTGACGTCCTGCAGCTTGCCCAAAAGCAAAATGGTGTCGCTTTCGCATACGTTTACTTCGCTGTTCTTGTGGTATTCGAGGCAATTTAACATATCGTTTTTGCCGTTGCAGTATCCTACCTGAATGGACAGCCCGCCGAACACTTCAAGCTGTAATTTCTTGCAGACTTCCGCCTCTTCAAGCTCCTTATCCGAAGGCACGTATACGGTAGCGTTTTCGGGACATTCCTTTTTTGAAAGCACGGCTAAAAGCTTTGAAAAATCTTCTTTTAAAACACAGCCGTAGTCGTTGAATTCTTTGTCATAAATACTATATATCTTCATTTTTTCTCCTGACCGTAGTAAGCATTTTTGCCGTGCTTACGGTTATAATGTTTATCCGCAATATGCTGCGGTAATTTCTTTGTTGCGGGGTTTAAGGTTTGAGTTATATACGCCATTTTGGCGACCTCTTCCACCACCGTTGCGTGATATACTGCCTCGTCCGCGCTTTTACCCCAGGCAAACACGCCGTGGTTAGCAACAAGACACGCGGGAATTGCTGTTACGTCTTTGCCGTTAAAGGTTTCGTTAATTACCACGCCCGTGTTCTTTTCGTACTCGTCCATCTCGTTTTTATCGAGGCTGCGCGCGCAGGGGATATCTCCGTAAAAATAGTCCGCGTGTGTGGTGCCGTATGCGGGAATACTCATACCCGCCTGAGCAAACGCCGTTGCATAAGTCGAATGGGTATGAACAATTCCGCCTATTTCGGGGTGAGCTTTGTACAGTTCGATATGCGTAGGCGTATCGCTGGAAGGTCTGAATTTGCCTTCTATTACTTTGCCGTTCAAGTCCACTACTACCATATCTTCGGCGGTCATTTTGTCGTAGTCCACTCCGCTCGGCTTGATAACTACGTATCCCGTACCCTTATCAATCGCCGAAACGTTGCCCCACGTAAAGAGTACAAGTCCGTTTTTTACTAAGCCCAGATTTGCTTTTAATACTTCTTTCTTTAACTGCTCAAGCACGGTCAATCTCCTTATGCGTTTAATTATACAACCGCGACTTTACTTTTGCAATATTTTGCCGGCATTTTGTTGACACAATATAAAAGTTATTGTACAATAAGGAAAATTTTATATGAGTTTTGCAAATGCTACCGAGTATTTGCAGATGCGGACAGCATTTTACTTATATCGTCAGGTCTTGGAAGATATAAGCAAAATGCTGTTTTTTAAGGGAAATATGAAAAAGTTTTTTAAAAGCTTTACACTCGCCGAATGGCTTATATGGTCGGTAAGCGTAATTACTGTAACCGTGTGTTTTTTTGTGTTTAAAAACACTCAGTACCATTATTTAACAGGCTCCTTATTAGGCATAACCGCGCTGATATTCGTATCCAAGGGCAACCCGGCAGGGCAGGCAATAGTTATTATTTTCAGTGTGTTTTACGGCATAATTTCCTACTCGTTTAAATACTACGGCGAAATGATAACATACCTCGGTATGAGTGCGCCCATTGCTGTCTGGGCGCTTATCAGCTGGCTGAAAAATCCGTACAAGGGCGAAAAAAGCGAGGTTAAAGTCAACAGTCTGTCCCGCCTCGAATGGGTGCTGTTTGCCTTTGGTTCGGTTATTGTATCGACCGCGTTTTACTTTATTTTGCAGGCTTTGAACACGGCAAACCTTATTGTGAGTACGCTGTCCGTTTTTACTTCGTTTACGGCAGCCTATCTTACCGCGAGGCGCAGCAGGTTTTATGCGCTGTTTTACGCAATGAACGATATTGTGCTTATTGTTCTGTGGGTGCTGGCAAGCGTTGAAGATATAACTTATCTGCCAATGGTGATATGTTTTTCTGCCTTCCTTGTACTTGACGCCTACGGTTTTATTAACTGGACGAAGATGAAGAAAAAGCAAAATTACAGTGAAAACAGTTGAAATTTTTTTAAGCGGTGCTATAATGGAAATATAATATAAAAGGAGAATTGATTATGACGTTCAACGGAAATCCCAGTTTGAGGCGCGTTATAAGAAACAGCCAGAACGGCACATACGCGACCGAAGACGGCAATGTAGTTTCAATGAAGGCTATGGCGTGGAAGTCTATCGCGCTTTGCGCCGTTACGATTGTTTTTGCAGTGCTTACAGCGGTGCTTTTATTCCATCTTATCGAAACGGCAAACGTAGAGGCGCTTGCTACGCTTTTAATTATTTTGGCTTGCTCGGCGCTGCCTCTTATAATTATTTCGCTTGTAATAATGTTTGTGCCTAAGACGGCGGGCGTATTAGGATTTGTTTACTGTATGCTTGAAGGCGCTGTAATGGGCGTTATGTCCGCGCTTATCGACCTGTTCTTCCCCGGTATCGCTTTGATGGCGTTCCTCGGCACGTGCATTGTGTTTGTTATTTCGTGGGTGGTGTTCAGGCTTTTGGGACAGAAACTTTCAAGCAATTTCGTCAAGTTTGTTTTGGTTTCGTTCATAAGCTTAGTGCTTTTGGAAGGTATAGGCTATCTCTTATCGCTGTTCGTTCCCGTGTTTGCGCTTGTTATGGGCAACATATGGGTTCAGCTTGCTATAAGCGCGGTGTTCATTCTGTGGGCTGCGTTTATGATTATGGTAGACCTTAACAATATGCACCTGCTTGTAGACAGCGGCGCAGATAAAAAATACGAGTGGTATGCGGCATTCTCGCTTGTTACCACGCTTATGTGGCTGTATCTTGAAATATTAGAGCTTTTAATGAAACTTGCCGTGCTTGCAAGCTCAAGGAAAAATTAATTAATTAAAATATAACGCGCCTGCGGTTTTACACCGCAGGCGCGTTTTGTTATTTGCGCATAAGTGAAAGCGTTACCTTTTCACCGTTTATGTTTTGCTGTTTTGTATATGCCTCGGCGGGAGCTGCGCCTTCATAAATATTTTCGGCAAGCACGTCCTTTTTGAACGTTCCGCATTTAAGCACGTTTTGCGCTTTGCCTTCGGCTGTGAACCAGACGTCTATTCTGTCGGTCACTTCAAAGCCCGCGTCCTTACGCATATTTTGTATCTTGGAAACTATTTCGCGTTCTATGCCCTCGGCGATAAGTTCTTCGGTAAGCTCGGTATCGAGAGCGACGGTAATTCCCTTATCCTCCGACGCGACGAAGCCGTTTGCGCTTTGGGTGAAGATCTGCAAATCTTCCTCGGTTAAAGTCACGTCCTGTCCCGCTATCTCGTAAGTGCCGCCGCCCTTTACTGCGTCCACCACTTCCTTTGCGTTGCAGTTTGCAAGGAAGGCGGAAATTGCGCCGAGCTTTTTACCGTACTTGGGTCCGAGCGTTTTGAGCTGGGGTTTCAATTTATAGCTGATATACTTTTCCGCGTTGTCCGCAAGCTCGAAGTTCTTGATGTTGAGTTCGTCCAGAACGATTGCCTTTTCCTCTTCGGAAAGTTTGATATCCCTGTGGGATACGACGACCATTTTGTTGAGGGGTTGACGGTTTTTGAGGTTGCCCGCGTTTCTCGCGCCTCTGCCGAGGACGACGATATCCAAAACTTCTTCCATTCCCTCTTCGAGCTTTTTGTCTATATAACTCTCGTCGGCAACTGGGAAATTACAAAGGTGTACGCTCTTGGGCGCGTCTTTATAGAACTCGGGAACAAGGTTTAAATACATCATTTCCGCTATGAAAGGCGTATAAGGTGCTGTGAGTTTTGCAAGCGTTACCAAAACCGTATACAGCGTGGTGTAAGCCGCCGCCTTGTCCTCGGTCATTTCAGCGCCCCAGTACCTCTCTCTGCCGCGGCGCACGTACCAGTTGGAAAGCACGTCGGCAAATTCCTGCAACGCGCGCGAGCTTTCAAAAATTTCGTAATTTTCAAGGCTGCTGTCTATGAGCTTTGTAAGCGAATTTAACTTGGAAAGTATCCACTTATCCATTACCGACAGCTTGCACTTTCTGATGTCGTACTGCGCGGGATTATACTTGTCGATTTCGGCGTACAGAGTGAAGAACGCGTACGTGTTCCAAAGCGTTCCGATATATTTTCTCTGCGCCTCGGATACCGTTTCTTCTGCAAAACGCGAAGGCAGCCAGGGCGCGGACGAAGTGTAGAAATACCACCTGACCGCGTCCGCCCCCTGCTTGTCGAGAACGGACCAGGGGTCGACTACGTTACCCTTGTGCTTTGACATTTTTATGCCGTTTTTATCGTTTACGTGCCCTAAAACTATGCAGTTTTTGAAGGGCGCTTTGCCGAACAGAATGGTGTTTATTACAAGGAGTGTATAGAACCAGCCTCTCGTCTGGTCTACCGCCTCGGATATGAAATCGGCGGGGAAGGTCTGCTCGAACAGCTCTTTATTCTCAAACGGATAATGGTACTGCGCAAAGGGCATTGAGCCCGAATCGAACCAGCAGTCTATAACCTCGTGCGTGCGTTTCATTTTGCCGCCGCACTTTTTGCAGGTGCAAGTTAAATTGTCGAGGTAGGGGCGGTGAAGTTCTATTTCGCCCTTTACGCCGCACTTTTCTTTGAGTTCGGCTTTTGAACCCATTACCTCTATTTCACCGCAGTCGGGACATACCCAGACGGGCAGGGGCGTGCCCCAGTACCTGTCGCGCGAAAGTCCCCAGTCGATTACGTTTTCAAGGAAGTTGCCCATTCTTCCCTCCTTTATTGTTTCAGGCATCCAGTTAACAGAACGGTTGGAGGCGATTATTTCGTCCTTTACTTTTGTTACCTGAATAAACCAGCTTGACTTTGCGTAATAAAGGAGGGGCGTGTCGCACCGCCAGCAGTGGGGATAGTCGTGTTCAAAGGGTATTACTTTAAATAAAAGTCCCTTGCCTTCGAGCATATCGAGAATTTTTTTGTCGGCTTTTTTTGCAAACAAGCCGTTTAAGCTTTCAAATCTTGTATCGAAACAGCCCCTTTCGTCGACCAGTTGTACGACGGGTAAGCCGTAGCGTTTGCCCACCTTGTAGTCGTCCTCGCCGAATGCGGGAGCAATGTGAACTACGCCCGTACCGTCACCCATGGTTACGTAGCTATCGCACACTACGTAGTGCGCCTTTGTAACTGCGTTTGCGGGGGAAATGCGCTTTATCTCTTCTTTGGTTTCGTCAAACAGCGGTTCGTATTCGAGTCTTTCCCACTCTTTGCCCGATTTTTCGGCTACTACCGTATACTCTTCAAAGAACTTGCAAACAAGCGCTTTGGCTAAGATGTAGTTTGTGCCGTCAACCGCGATTTCGACGTAAGGTTCGTCGGGGTTCATACACAGCGCTACGTTGGAAGGCAGAGTCCACGGCGTAGTCGTCCACGCGAGAATATAGCGGTTTTCGCAACCTTTAACTTTAAAGCGTGCAACTGCGGAATTTTCCTTTACGCGCTTGTAGCCCTGTGCAACCTCGTGCGAGGAAAGCGCCGTTCCGCACCTCGGGCAGTAGGGCACGATTTTATGACCTTTATATAAAAGTCCTTTTTCGTGCATTTGTTTTAACGCCCACCACTCCGACTCTATATACTTGTCGTCGTAAGTGACGTAGGGGTTATCCATATCCACCCAGTAACCGACGCGGTCGGACATCTTTTCCCATTCGCTCTTGTATTTCCAGACCGATTCTTTGCACTTTTTTATAAAGGGTTCTATGCCGTAACCTTCAATCTGCTGTTTGCCGTCAAGCCCCAAGGACTTTTCAACTTCAAGCTCGACGGGAAGTCCGTGCGTATCCCAGCCCGCTTTTCTCAAAACGTGCTTGCCCTTCATTGTCTTATAGCGGGGAATTATATCCTTCATAACGCGCGTTAAAATGTGACCTATATGGGGCTTTCCGTTGGCCGTGGGAGGTCCGTCGTAGAATGAAAATTCTTCGCCCCCTTCGTTCTTTTCAACGCTCTCTTCAAATATGCCGTTGTCTTTCCAGAACTTGATTATTTCCTTTTCCCTTTCCACAAAGTTGAGTGACGTATCTACTTTCTTGTACATATATGCCTCCACTAAAAAAAATACAGGGTCGTCCCGTTTCGGACGCCCTTTAAAAATGCGTTTTTATACCACCAAAACAAACTGACATTTGCCGTAACTTGTGACGGGTTACGAATCCGCGCAAAGCTAATCGTCTGCCTTTCGCAATGCGGGCTGAAAGGCGATATCCTGTGCGGCGCGTCTGCTTTCTCGCACCAACCGAAAGCTCTCTGAAAAACTCTCTCCGCACGGCGTTGTCCTTTGTCATAGCCGATAAAATATTAACTTAATTCAATTATATATAATGATTTTAAAAAAGTAAAGTGATTTATTTAAAATTTTTAAGTTAAAGGTATTTGAGCCTTAGCGTTAATATTTAAAGGCGCAAAGTTGCCCGCTTTATATTGTATCAACCCTTCGGCGGCTATCATTGCGGCGTTGTCCGTGCAGTATATTTTTTCTGGAAGGACCAATTTTAAACCCGCCTTGTCGCAGGCGCATTTTAAAGTTTGCCTTAAATAGCCGTTGGCAATTACCCCACCGCCTGCGGTGACTGTGTTAACGCCGAGCTTTTGCGCGCTTTCCACCGTCTTTTTAACAAGCGGGTCGATTGCCGAGTGCTGGAATGAACACGCGACGTCGCAGTGGTTAATTTCCTCTCCCCTCTGCGCGGCGTTGTGGCAATAGTTGAGAACCGCCGTTTTAAGCCCCGAATAAGAAAACTGCATTTCACGGCTGTTTTTTACGAGTGCCTGCGGAAAGGCGATGCTCGGCTTCCCTTGTTCTGCAAGGCGCTGAACGTTGGGACCGCCGGGGTAAGGAAGTGAAAGTATGCGCGCAACCTTGTCGAAGGCTTCGCCCGCGGCGTCGTCCGAAGTGGCGCCGAGCACCTTGAACTTTGTATAGCTTTGAGTGTGCAAAATTGCCGTGTGCCCGCCGCTTGCAAGCAATGTTATGTAGGGCGGCTCAAGCGTTTCGTCAAATAAGTATGACGCGGCAAGGTGTCCGCGGATATGGTTTACCGCAATAAGCGGAACGTTTAAGGTGTAAGCAAGCGACTTTGCAAAGGACAACCCCACGAGCAGGGCGCCCAAAAGCCCCGCGCCGTAGGTTACGGCGACTGCGTCGATATCCTTAATGGTTAGCCCTGCCTCTTTCACAGCCGAAGTTACGGCTTTATTGACCGCGTCCGTGTGTGCTCGGGAGGCAATTTCCGGCACTACGCCGCCGTATTTTGCCTGTTCGCTTGCAGAAGATATTATTACGTTGGATAATATTTTTCTGCCCCTTATTACAGACGCGGCGGTTTCGTCGCAACTCGATTCAAGACCTAAAATCAAAGGGTCGTTTTTAATAGTAAAATTTCCGTACATAACTTAAAAACGGCGGATAGCCCGCCGACGTTTTGCCTGTTAATATTTGCCCGTATAAATTTCGTCAAACCCGCCAAGGTCGGGTACGGTGCTCTTTTGCTCTATCTGCGGAGCGGCTGACTGCGGCAGCTGAACGGGCGGCAGCTTGCTTTCGTCGTTGTAATAAAGTTCGATAAGTTGTTTTACCGTACTGCCCAAACTTATGATGGGTTCCACTCTGCGCTGGGAATAAATTTTATCGTCGCGCATTACTTTCAAAACGAACATTGCCCTGCTTAACTCTTCCATTGCCTTGCGGGCAATTCCGTCCTCGTGCGATTCGGGACACACGCCCAGTTCGGTTATATGCGAACCTGCGTCAAGTGCGGAAGTAAGCATTTTGCTTGCAAGAATTTCGCGCTCGCGGGAGTATCTTTCCGACCTGTAAAGTTTTAAAATTGCTTTAACAAATTCGCAGCCTGCGTTATTGATGTCTATTTTCATACAATAATAAAACCTCCTGTCGTATTTCCCGCAATGTATGCTTTTTAAATTGTTTTCTTTAAATAATCGATAATAAATCCCTGTATATCTCCGTCCATTACCGCCTGAACGTTCGTGTTTTCATAGCCCGTTCTGTGGTCTTTGACGAGCGTGTACGGACAGAACACGTACGAGCGTATCTGACTGCCCCACTCTATCTTTTTAATTTCGCCCTTGATTTCTGCATCGGCTGCCTCGCGCTCGGCAATCTGGCGCTCAATGAGCTTTGCCCTCAAATACTGGAAAGCCATTTCCTTGTTCTGGAGCTGGCTCCTCTCGTTCTGACAGGTAACAACTATGCCTGTGGGGAAGTGGGTTATGCGGATTGCGGTTTCGGTCTTATTTACCTTCTGACCGCCCGCGCCAGACGAGCGGTATACGTCGATACGGATATCCTCGTCGCGAATCTCCACTTCGTTGTCATCCTCTACCTCGGGCATTACTTCAAGCGAGGCAAACGAGGTATGACGGCGCTTGTTGGAATCAAAGGGGGATATGCGCACAAGACGGTGAACGCCCTTTTCAGCCTTTAAAAAGCCGTATACGTTTTCGCCTTCGACACGGAAAGAAACGCTCTTCAAGCCCGCCTCGTCGCCGTCCTCGAAGTCGAGTTCGGTTACTTTAAAGCCCGAACGCTCGCAATAGCGGGTGTACATTCTGTAAAGCATCTGCGTCCAGTCGCAAGCCTCCGTTCCGCCCGCGCCCGAGTGAAGGTTTAAAAT
>JAIDSQ010000123.1 GCA_029061155.1 Clostridia bacterium | reverse complement strand
GTCTGATATTGAAAGAATTGACTGCTTGCTTTTTCAGGTACACAAAGTACACAGCGACGCACGCCCCGATTTATTTGTTCCTGGTGCAAAGAAATATACTGACGAACAGTTAAGGCAAATTCTTAAAGACGAAACTAAACCAATATTCGTTGCAACCGAAAACTGCAAGGTGTTGGGTTATGCGTTTTGCGTGTTAATTAACAACGGCGACGAGCCGTCGCATACCGATAATATAACGCTTTATATTGACGATTTGTGCGTTGACGAAACTTGTCGTGGTAAAGGTATAGGCAAGCTGTTGTATAATTTCGTGGTTGATTATGCAAAAAAATGCGGTTGCTATAATGTAACGCTAAACGTATGGGCAGATAATAAAAACGCTGTTGTATTCTATGAAAAAATAGGTTTGCATATACAGAAAATAGGCATGGAAAAAATATTATAAAATCAATAACGTACCGATAAATTTCAATTTATCGTTATGAGTGTCAGAATTATAGCCCGCCGAAAAGGCGGGCTATTAGTTTTATTAATTATTAATTAGTAATTCTTAAACCTTTGGGGAGTTTATTTTTTGCGGTGCCTCCCGCTACTTTCAGCCAGCCGAGGGGATAGCCTTTGTAAAGCGCAAGTTTCCACCCCTTCCCCTGTGCGTCAAACGTTAAACCTTTTAAATAATTTATTGCGCACTTTTCGTCAAGTTCAATACATTCAGCCTGTTCTTTATTTAAATACATTGCAAGCGAGTGGCAAGGTTCGAACCTGCCCTTTAAAAATTCGCCCAGTCTTACGCCTGCGCGCAGAGTCTGTACCGATATTTTGGGCATACCGTCGGGCAGGGAATACAATGTTGTGCCGACCGTGTGAAGATTTGAAAAGGTTATTTTTAAATTGTCCTTCTCCCACGCGCGGTACTCGTCAAGAAGTTTTTTGTCGCTTACCTTGGGAGAGAGTAATTTACAGTCGCGCTTTTCCCCTTCGCCCTTCTGAATTACTGCGACAAAGTGACCTTCGCCGCGTATTTCGTGGGGCATTAGTTTTTCGGTTGACAAAAGCGTACAGTCGGGGTGGGGTTTAATAAAATTATCTACCTGAAGTTCGTCCTCTTCGGGAGCGAAAGTGCAGGTTGAATACACTAATCTTCCGCCGCCCGACAGAAGTTTGTATGCGCTTTCGAGAATTGATTTCTGCCGTTCGGCGCACATTTTGACGTTCTCTTCGCTCCATTCGGGAATAGCGGACTGCTCTTTTTTGAACATCCCTTCGCCCGAGCAGGGAGCGTCAACGAGAATTTTATCAAAGTAGCCTTCAAGCTCCGCGGCAAGTTTTTCAGACGGGGCGCAAGTTACAACGGCGTTGCCTATGCCCATTCTCTCTACGTTGGACGACAAAATTCCCGCACGCGAAAAGTTGATTTCGTTTAAGAACAATATGCCCTTACCGTTCATTCCGCAGGCAAGGCGCGTTCCCTTACCGCCGGGAGCTGAACACAAGTCAAGCACACGCTCACCTTCACCGGCGTTGAGTTTGGGCGCGGCACTCATTGCCGACGGTTCCTGAACATAGTAAAGCCCCGCCGCGTGGCAGGGTGTTCTTCCCAGACCTTCATAAGGGGTATAGAAACCGCAGGGCTCCCAGGGCACTTGTTCAAGCGGAAAGGGCGAAATACTTTTAAACTGCTCTACCGAGATTTTTAAAGTGTTTACGCGTATTGCGCGTTCGGGAGGGCGGTTATAACTTTTTACAAACTCTTCATATCCTTCGCCGACCACGGTGCGCATACGGTTGAGAAATTTTTCGGGAAGGTCAACCATTTAACAGCCCCTCCAACTCTTCCGTATTCAAAACGATAAGAGTTTCAAGATTTTTAGCCGTCTGTGTGCGCGGAGTTTCGTCTTCGTTTTGCGCTATATAGTAATTACTGTGGGTTATGTGCTGGCTGTAGTTTCCGCCTTCGGCGTAAATTTTGTCAATGAGGCTTTTGGCAAGTTCGAGATTATTTTCTATGTTGCGTGAAAACGTGAACGTTTTGCCCCATACCCTGCCGCCCTTTTTGGGTTTTTTGCGCGAGATGTAGTTGAAAAGCTTGATGTGCTTTTTTGCATTTTCCTCTCTTTCGTTGAGCTTTTCGCGCTGATATTTCTTTTCGCCTGCGGAGGTCGGCGAGGTTAACGTGTAGTTATTAATTTTACCGTCTACCATACCAAGCTCTTTTACAAGCTCAAAATATGTACAGCCCTTGGCTTTGCACATTGCCTCTACAACGCGCATTGTGGCGTATGCGTCGTCCACAGCGCGGTGGGGCGTAAATTCAACGCCGAGTTCGGTTGCAATATGTTCAAGTCCCATCTGGCGGGTATGATTGCCCGTGTAGGCGTTGTAAATGAGCTGGCTGTCCGAAAATGAAAACTTAAAAGACGGAAGTTTAAAACGCTTTGTTTCAAGGTTTAAATACTTTACGTCGTTCATCGTGGAATGACCGAGGACAATGTTTTGCGTGTCTTCCAAAAGGCTTTTTATGTAGTTGTATACTTTGGGAAAAGGCGGGTGATTTTTGAATTCCGTATAAGAGTACGGCAAAACGATACCCTTATCCCCCTTTCTGTCGGTAAGATGAAAACCGCCGCGGGGATTTAAAAGGATATCTTCCTTTTTGATTATATTAAAGTTTTCGTCGCAAACGACGTAACCGAACACGCAGATTTTCGCCGTCGTCCTGTTGACGCTTGCACATTCGATATCAAAAAAAACAAGTGACATATTTAATTTAGTTACAAGATTACAGTTCGGTTTCTATAAACGAGCGCAACCGCGTTTAAATTTTGTGAACTTATTATAACATAAGGATAGAAAAATATCAACCTTAGTCAAGCCTGCCCCTTGACAAATATTTTTTTTTGTTTTATAATTTCAAATATGAAAACATTGTTGACTATTGTCGTATACGGCGCCACAGACACTGCGACCGGCACTGACGGCGTAGAATTTATATATCCCGAACAGGGCGAAAAACAGAAGGACTTTCTTTTAAGAGCGGCTAAAAACGCCAACGGCAAGTATACCGTGCTGTGCAAAAGCGCAAGCATTGCCGATATGGAGCAGCTTTTAAATATAATAGATAAAAACCCCAACGATTTGATTTGTTTCAGCGGCGGGGCAGCAGTTAAGACTTCTATCTTCAAGTCAAGCGTCAAGGACTGCAAGGACGCCTTTTCGTGCAGGGTTCTTTCGGTATTGAACTGCAAATCTATACTGAAAACGACCTATATTCCGCTTTATATAATTTCATCTGACAACACGTTTACCAACGATAATATTGACGGACTTTTATACTGTGCGGAAATGTTCGGAAAGTGCAAGGCAAAAATAGAAAAGGAAATTTATTCCTATGCCTCAAATATGATTTGTGACAGGCTTGTTATATTCTATATGTATGCAATGCTTGCAATCAGGGACGGCAATATGTCCTTAAACGAGCTTACCGCCGTGGACGGCAAGCTTAAAGCGGAGATTGTTTTGTATCTTGCTTTGGAAAAGAGGTTTACCGCAGGTAAGTTGCACAAGCTAAGGGACAAGAATTTTAAAATTTCGTCGCTTAAAGCAATGAAATTTAAAAAACTTTTGAAGTAATAAAATTAACCCCCGCCGAATAAATTCGGCGGGGGTATTGTTTTGCGTATTATTTTTTAGGTAAAATTTGAGTTTTGCCGCCCATATAAGGTCTGAGCACCTCGGGGATAAAGATACTGCCGTCGGGTTGAAGGTGGTTTTCAAGGAAGGCAATCAACATTCTGGGCGGAGCTACTACGGTATTGTTTAGCGTGTGCGCATATTCGTTTTTGCCCGTCTTTGAATTTTTGTATCTTATGCCAAGCCTTCTTGCCTGAGCGTCCGTCAAGTTGGAGCAGCTGCCCACTTCAAAATACTTTTTCTGGCGGGGGCTCCACGCCTCGATATCACAGCTCTTGTATTTCAGGTCAGCCAAGTCGCCCGAACAGCATATAAGCTGTCTTACGGGAATCTGCATTGAAACAAAAAGTTCTACCGTGTAGTTCCACAGCTTTTCGTACCAGCTTTCACTTTCTTCGGGTTTGCAGATGACAATCATTTCCTGCTTTTCAAACTGGTGTATGCGGTAGATGCCCCTTTCCTCTATGCCGTGCGCGCCCTTTTCCTTTCTGAAACAGGGTGAATACGAAGTGAGCGTTTGGGGGAGCGAGCTTTCAGGCAATACCTCACCCATAAATCTGCCTATCATGGAGTGTTCGGAAGTACCTATAAGGTACAGATCTTCACCCTCTATCTTGTACATCATACCTTCCATTTCTTCAAAGCTCATTACGCCCGAAACAACATCGCTGCGAATCATAAACGGCGGTATGCAATAGGTAAAGCCTTTATCAATCATAAAGTCGCGCGCGTAAGTCAGCACTGCGGAATGAAGGCGGGCAACGTCGCCGATTAAATAGTAGAAGCCGTTACCGCTTGTACGCCTTGCCGCGTCCAGATCAATTCCGCCCAGACTTTCCAAAATATCGAGGTGGTAGGGAACTTCAAAAGGTTTTTCCTTTGCCTCCAAAAATACTTTGCCCTGAACGTTCTGGCTGTCGTCCTTGCCTAAAGGAACGTCGTCCGCAATTATATTGGGAATTGACATCATTTTTGTTTTGAGGCTTGTTTCCACTTGCACACTCTCCGCCTCTATTACGGCGATACGGTCGTTATTTTCCTTGGAAAGGCGCTTTGCCTCCTCCGCCTCTGCCTTTTTGCCTTCGCGCATTAACGCGCCGATACTCTTTGCAAGAGTGTTGCGCTGTGCGCGGCGGGCGTCGCCTTCGGACTGAAGTTCGCGCTTTTTGATATCGAGCGCAATAATTTCGTCTACGAGCGGAAGTTTTTTATCCTGAAACTTCTTTTTTATATTTTCCTTTACAAGTTCGGGATTTTCTCTTATAAGGTTAATGTCAATCATATTCTGCTCCTTGAATTAGGTTCTTAAAAATTATACTTCAAATTTTTGGTAATTGCAATAAAAACACCCTTATTATCTTGAAAAAAAAGATAATACGTGTTATAATATTAGATGTATAAAATTAATTCTTAGGGATTGATTATGAGTAAAATTGTTTTTAAAGCTAACGACAAAAGGCAAAGCGGTAAGAACGCAACCGAAGAGGCTGTAAAAACCGAGGAAACCAAAACCGAGGAAGTAAAAGCCGAAGAAACCAAAACCGAGGAAGTAAAAGCCGAAGAAGAAGTTGCCGCAACCGCTGAAAGCACTGCCGAAGACATTTCCGTTAATTTGTCCTCCGACACAAAGAAGGTTAAACAGACAAAGACTGAAGACGACACAGACGACGGCAAGAAGGAAGAATTTGATAAGGAAAAGATTATCAAATACTTTAAGCGTCACCCCAGAAAGACGGTCAATACGAAGGTTGACAGGTTCAGTCCGAAACTTAACAAGGGACTTTCATCCGCGCAGGTTGAAACGAGGTTTACACAGTTTTTGTTCAACGATACGAACAAAAAGTACTCCCGTTCGTATGCAAGTATTTTTATCAGCAACATCTGCACATTCTTCAACCTCTTGTGTCTTTTGGCGGGTATCGCGCTTATTATTGCCGACACGAAGGGGCTTACCAACTACCTTGTTCTGTTCATTACGGCGGCAAACATCAGTATAGGTATCTTTCAGGAAATTCGTTCCAAGCTGTCAATTGATAAGCTGTCAATACTTAACGCCAATACCGTAAAGGTAATGCGCGACGGCGAAGTGACGGAAGTTCCTGCAAACGAAGTTGTTCTGGACGACGTAATTATCTTAGAGCTTGGCAATCAGGTTCCCGCGGACTGCATACTTGCCGAAGGCAGCGTTGAAGTAAACGAAAGTCTTTTAACTGGTGAGTCGGTTGCAATAAAGAAAAACGTGGGCGACCTTTTGTATGCGGGAAGTTTCATTTCCAGCGGTAACGGCAAGTGCCGTGTTGAAAAGGTCGGTAAAGAAACTTATCTTGAAAAGCTGACTTCAAAGGCGAAGAAATATAAAAGACCCAATTCCGAGCTTATGAATTCGACTAAGCTTATAATTAAGGTCATTTCGGTGCTTATTATACCCATTGCGATAGGTATGTTTTTCATTGCGAAGAACAACTTTGACGTGACTTCCAAGGTTAACGACTTTTTATTTAAAGCACACATAAACTACGCTATTCAGCGTACGTGTTCGGTCGTTATAGGTATGATTCCTTCGGGTATGCTCCTCTTAACTTCCGTTGCGCTGTTTACGGGTATTGCAAGACTTGCAAAGAACCACACGCTTGTGCAGGATATGTATTCTTTGGAAATGTTGGCAAGGGTTAACGTTCTGTGTCTTGACAAGACGGGTACTATCACCGACGGCAGAATGAAGGTTAACGACTGCGTTATCCTTAACACTGTTGGCGAGTATTCCTTAAACGATATTATGGGAAGTATGCTTGCCGCGCTTGACGACAACAATCAGACTTCCATTGCGCTACATAACCATTTCGGAATTTCCGACAAGCTTTCGCCCGTGACTACTATCCCCTTCTCTTCAAAGAGAAAGCTTTCGGCAGTTACCTTCGAAGACGTGGGAACATTTGTGATGGGCGCACCCGAATTTGTATTAAAGCCCTACCCCGCAAAGGTAGAAAGAATTGTAAAAAGTTATGCGCAGATGGGACTGAGAGTCATTGTTCTTGCACATTCCCCCACGCCCATTGTCGGAGATAAACTGCCCGCAGTGTTAAAGCCCATTGCCGTTATTTCCATTGCGGACAATATCCGCGAGGACGCGATTGACACTATTAAGTGGTTCGGTGAAAACGACGTTAACGTTAAAGTTATTTCGGGCGACAACCCCGTTACTGTTTGTGAAGTTGCAAAGCGCGCTGGTATAAAGAACGCTGAAAAGTTTATATCCTTAGAGGGCTTAAACGAAAAAGAAGTTGAAAACGTTGCAAACAAGTACACCGTATTCGGCAGGGTTACGCCCGAACAGAAAGCAATTTTAGTGCGCTCGATTAAGTCCGAAGGCAATACCGTTGCTATGACGGGCGACGGCGTAAACGATATACTTGCTCTGAAAGAGGCGGACTGCGCTATTTCGGTTGCCTCCGGCAGCGAGGCTGCGAAAAACGTAAGCCATATCGTTTTAATGGACAACAACTTCAACAATATGCCCAAGGTCGTTGCAGAGGGCAGGCGCGTTATTAACAACATTAAAAACTCGTCGTCGCTATACCTGATGAAGACGTTGTTTACGGCTATTCTTGCAACAATATGCATTGCTATGCAAGTACCTTACCTGTTTATGCCGCAGAATATGCTGCTTTTGGAAGTTTGCATTATTGCAATTCCTTCCTTCTTCCTCTCCCTCCAACCCAACAAGGAAAGAGTTCAGGGCAAGTTTATTACGCACGTTATGAGCGGCGCCGTGTCAGGTGCGCTGGTTATGATTATATGCGTTATGTCTATGTATATAACAAACGTAATCGACCCCACAGAATTCGGCGAGCATTATCTTGCTATGTGTATGATTGCCCTTACATTCTCGGGACTTGTAATGGTGTTCAGGATATGCCGTCCCTTCAACGTGTACCGCGCCGTGCTGTGCGTAAGTATGCTTGCGCTGTGCATTACCGCTTATGCCGTCGACTGGCTTGCGGGTATGCTGTATGCGGGCTGGTCGGAAATAGAGTGGAACTATGCAAAGATACTGATAATCGTTGTCGTCATTGAGGCGGCGTTCCCCTTATCGAGCTGGATTATAGAGTTGATGCACATTGTCTTCCCTTCCTCTACGGGAAAACAGCACAACAAAAATCAACAGCAGGTTCAGGGATAAAATACATAAAAAATTATAATCGCCGAGCGCGTTGCGCCCGGCGATTTATTTACGGTAAAATGCCTGTTTTTTGGAGTATATCGTTTGTCGAAGTACTTTTTAATACGTATTTAAGTTCACTTAGCTCAAATGGCAATACCGCGTCGTTTGTAAGTTTTATGAGTTTGTAATTTGTTTTCAGTCGGTCGGCGTTCTCAATAATGGACTGTCTTATGGAGGGCTTTTCGATTGTCTGCGCGTTTGCAATAACGCTTTCGAGGCTGCCGTATTTTTGTATTAGCTGAGCGGCGGTTTTGGGCCCTACCTTATCCGCTCCCCTTATGTTGTCCGAAGTGTCACCCACTAGCGATTTGAAATCAGCATACTGCGACGGTTCAATTCCGAATTTATCCGATATATATTGCGGAGTGCAAATTATTGTTTTATCGCCTCGGTATCTGAGAACGCTAACGTTATCGTTTATCAGCTGGAAGTAGTCGCTGTCGAACGAGGAAATTACTATTGGGATATCTTTACCGTACGTTAAGGCGTAGCCTGCAATCCAGTCGTCAGTTTCGCATACGGTAGTTTCCGCATACCTGACATTAAGGCAGTCAAGCACGGAGTAAATTTCGGCTAACTGCGAAAAGGGATTTTCGGTTTCGGGGACTTGGCTGTAGTCGGGTCTGTTTGCTTTGTAGTCGGGATTGAGCGCTACACGGTCGTTGGCGTGTGCGCCGTCAAAAAACACGGCTATATGCGTAGGTTTGGTCATTCTGATTATTTTAAGTAATGCGCCCGTAAAACCTATAATTCCGTGAATTGCTTTACCCTTTTTGTTAAATATGCGCGCGGGCATACCGAAAAACATTTGAAAAAGCAGGTTGCTGCCGTCGACTAAAAGCAGTTTATCCATTGTATACCTTTCATAAGATTATGCAAAAAAGTTTTTCGTCGGTTTCTATAAACGAGCAGAACAAGGCGAATGCCCGAGCGCAGCGACGGTTTGCACACCTTATTGTAAAAAATAAATAACATTGTGCAAAGGACAACGCGAGGGCGCATACACGCAAGTATGTAACCCGCGCGAGGGCTTTTGCATGACGCTTTGTAGAAAATAATTTGTTTAGCGACAAATTATTTTCACAATGCGTTCCCGCAATTCAACGCCGTTATGCGACATTTAGAGGAAACGACATTATAAGCCCGCGCGGCACGCGCGGGCTTATATCGCTAATTAATATTAAATTTCGTTGGGGTCTTCGGGAGTCTCTTCTTCGGCGTCGCCTTCAAAGTCCTCTACGCCTTTTAATACTTCCGTTACCTCTTCGCCGTCGTCTATATCTTCAACAGCGTCGACGGGCGGAGTTTTAGGCTCGGGTGCGCTTTCAATTAAAGCCTCGGCTGTTTCGTCCTCGTCGCGCGCAGTAAGCGCTACGGTTGCAACGGCGCCGTCCTTAAGGCGCATAAGCCTTACGCCCTTGGTGTTTCTGCCTATCCTTGAAATGTCGGCACAGTGCATTCTTATTATCGTACCGCCGTCTGAAATAATCATTACGTCGTCGGCGTCGGTTACCTGTTTTAAGCTTACAAGGCTGCCTGTGACTTCGTTGAATATGCCCGCTTTAATGCCCATACCTGCTCTGCCTTGCAGTCTGTAGTCTTCAAGGTCGCTACGTTTGCCGTAGCCGTTGGAAGTTACCGTCAAGACGTCCTTATTTTTGTCTACGACGAGCATATCGACAAGGCAGTCGTCGCCGACAAGTTTCATTGCCTTGACGCCCGCAGTATCTCTGCCCATGGCGCGGATAGCTTTTTCAGCGAACCTTATGCACTTGCCCGAACGCGACGCAAGCATTATTTCGTCCCTGCCCGAAGTTAAGTTTACGGACATAAGGAAGTCGCCTTCGTTGAGTCTTATGGCTATTTTGCCGTTTTTATTAATTCTTGCAAACTCGCTTAACCTCGTCTTTTTGATAAGTCCGCAGTGCGTTGCGAATATAATATTGCCCTTCTGTCCCTCCTGTACTGGCATAAGCGTGTTTATCTTTTCGTCCTGAGCTATCTGGACAATGTTGACGACAGCTCTTCCGCGGGCAATACGCGTCGCCTCGGGAATTTCGTACGCCTTAATTCTGTAGACCTTGCCGAGGTCAGAGAACAACAGAATATCGTCGTGCGAGGAGCAGACGAACATTCTTTCAATAAAGTCGTCGTCCTTGGGGCGGTGAGCCGTTACGCCCATTCCGCCGCGGTTCTGCGCTTTATATTCGGAAACAGGTATTCTCTTTACATAACCCGAGTGGGTCATTGAAATTACTACCTGCTCCACGGGAATGAGGTCGGCGTCTATTATTTCGCCGTCGATATCGACTGCGATTTCCGTCTTTCTTGCCGAAGGATACTTGCGCTTGATTTCCAAAAGGTCGTCTTTTATGATGCCGAGTACGCGGCTTTCGTGCGCTAAAATGTCCTTTAAATCGGCAATGGTAAGCTCTAACTGGTTTAACTCTTCTTTGAGCTTGTCAACTTCAAGGTGGGACAGTCTGTACAGTCTCAATTCAGCAACTGCCGTCGCCTGTCTTTCGTCAAGTTCAAAGTTTGCGGTAAGCTTTTTGACGCAGTCCTGTTTGTCAATAGCGCTGCGGCAGACTTCTACTACCTCTTCAATGCTTGCCTGTGCAATTACAAGTCCGCGCAAAATGTGGGCGCGTTCCTCCGTTTTGGCAAGGTCAAACTTGGTTCTTCTTCTTATAATCTCTTTCTGATGTTCAAGGTAGTAATAGATAAATTCTCTTAAATTGAGAACCTTGGGTGTACCGTCTACAAGCGCGAGCATTATAAGTCCGTCGGAAATCTGAAGATTGGTGTGCTTGTAGAGGGTGTTTAAAACGACCTGGGGCGCAGCGTCCTTTTTAAGTTCGATGACTATGCGCATACCGTCGCGGTCGGATTCTTCGCGGATATCCGAAATGCCCTCTATCTTCTTATCCTTGACCATATCCGCCATCGTTTCAATGAGCTTGGCTTTGTTTACCTGATAGGGGATTTCGGTTACTACTATTCTCGAACGCGTGGTGTTGCCGCTCTTGTACTCTTCCACTTCACAGCGGGAACGTATTACTATGTTGCCCTTACCTGTGCGGTACGCCTTTTTAATGCCGTTTCTGCCCATTATGAGCGCGCCCGTAGGGAAGTCGGGGGCGGGAATGTACTGCATTAAGCCGTCCACGTCGATGTCGGGGTTTTCAATCATTGCGACAACGCCGTCTATAACTTCGCCGAGGTTGTGCGGGGGTATGTTGGTCGCCATACCGACGGCAATACCGTCCGAACCGTTGACAAGCATATTGGGGAAACGCGACGGCAATACCGTGGGCTGCATACCAGTATCGTCGAACGTTGGGTAGAAATCTACCGTTTCCTTGTCGAGGTCGCGGAGCATTTCCGAAGAGAGTTTGGAAAGTCTTGCCTCGGTATATCTCATTGCCGCGGCGGGGT
Source organism: Clostridia bacterium (assembly GCA_029061155.1). Classification (GTDB taxonomy): domain Bacteria; phylum Bacillota; class Clostridia; order Christensenellales; family Borkfalkiaceae; genus Coproplasma. The sequence continues at coordinate 5,484 of JAIDSQ010000123.1, read as the reverse complement.
CGCCGTCGACGGAACCGAAGTTACCGTGACCTTCTACAAGGGGGAAGTTAATTGAAAAGTCCTGCGCAAGCCTTACAAGCGCGTCGTATACCGAGCTGTCGCCGTGGGGATGGTATTTACCGAGACAGTCACCGACGATACGGGCGCACTTTCTGAACGCCTTGTCGGAGTAAAGTCCCAACTCGTGCATGGAGTAGAGAATACGTCTGTGGACGGGCTTTAAGCCGTCCCTGACGTCGGGTATCGCACGCGATACGTTTACCGCCATCGCGTAAGCTATGAACGATTTTTTCAGCTCCTCTTCGACTTCTACGTCGAGGAGCTTTGTCATTTCGAGCGTCTTTTTAAATTCTTCCGTAAGCTCGGGACTTGTAATCTTCTTTGCCATATATCTTTTTCCTTCTTTATACGTCTAACTCTTCGACAAGCTTTGCGTTATCTTCTATGAACTGGCGGCGGAGTTCGGGCTGTTCACCCATTAAAAGCGAGAAGTATTTATCAGCCTCAACCGCGTCCTCTACGTTAATTCTGACGAGCGTGCGTTTTGCAGGGTCCATTGTCGTTTCCCACAGCTGCTCTTTGTTCATTTCGCCGAGACCTTTATATCTCTGAAGTTCAAACTTGCCTTTGTAGCTTTCCTTAAAGTCCTCCAGCGCCTTGTCGTCGTAAAGGTAAGTATCTTCTATACCCTTGCCGGAAACCTTGTACAAAGGCGGCTGTGCGGCGTATACGTGACCGTTCTCAACAAGCGGGCGCATATAGCGGAAAAAGAAAGTTAAAAGAAGTATTCTTATGTGCGAGCCGTCGACGTCGGCGTCGGTCATAATTATAATACGGTCGTATCTAAGTTTGCTTTCGTCGTAATTTTCCTGTATGCCGCAGCCGAAGGCGGTTATCATTGCTTTTATTTCTTCGTTGCCAAGGGCGCGGTCTATACGCACCTTTTCGACGTTAAGAATTTTACCTCTCAAGGGAAGTATTGCCTGAAAGCGTCTGTCCCTGCCCTGCTTTGCCGTACCGCCTGCACTGTCGCCTTCGACAATGTAGATTTCGCAAAGCTCGGGGCGTTTGTCGGAACAGTCGGCAAGTTTGCCGGGGAGTTTTGCGCTTTCTAAAACGCCCTTTCTGTGTGTTTCTTCACGGGCAAGGCGGGCTGCCTCCCTCGCGCGCTGGGCCGTTAAACAGCGCATAATGAGTTCTTTGGTCTCGGCGGGGTGTTCCTCTAAATAGGTGCCGAATTTTTCGACTACCGCCTTGTACACAAAGCCCCTTACATACGTCGAGCACAGTTTGCTCTTGGTCTGGCTTTCGTACTGCGCGTCGGCAATTTTTACGGACACGACCGCCGTTATACCCTCGCGCACGTCGTCGCCCGAAAGTTTTACGTTTTCCTTTAAAATGCCGAGCTTTTTGCCCATATCGTTGATTATTTTTGTAAGCGCCGATTTGAAACCGTCGAGGTGGGTTCCGCCGTCGGGCTGACGGATATTATTGGAGAAGGGGAAAATCTGTTCGGAATAGCTGTCGTTGTACTGGATTGCAACTTCAAGGAACTTGTCGTCGCCTTCCGATTCCTCAAAGTACACGGGCTTTGCAAACAGCACTTCCTTGCCCTTGTTTATATCTTCGATAAAGTGAACTACGCCGCCTTCGTAGCAGAAGGTATCGTTCCTTTCCTTGCCCGTGCGCTTGTCTGTAAGAGTAAGCGTCAAGCCCTTGTTGAGGTAGGAAAGTTCGCGAAGGAGCGTCTTTAACGTGTCGTAATTGAAATCTATAGTTTCAAATACGGTAGCGTCGGGGTGGAAGGTTATGGTTGTGCCCGTTTCTTCCGTTTTGCCAACTACCTTTAATTTGGTTTCGGGAATACCGCAGTGGTAAACCTGACGGTGGATATGACCGTCCTGACAGACTTCGGCAATTAAGGTGTCGGAAAGAGCGTTAACGCAGGAAACACCCACGCCGTGAAGACCGGACGAAATTTTGTAGCCGCCAGCCTTTTTGCCGCCGCCGAACTTACCGCCCGCGTTTAAGTTTGTAAGCGCAAGTTCTACGCCGCTTATTCCCTCCTGCTTGTTGATGCCTGTGGGAATACCTCTGCCGTTGTCCTTGACGGAACACGAGCCGTCCTCTGTTATAACGACGTCTATTTTATCGCAAAAGCCTGCTAAAGCCTCGTCTATCGAGTTATCAATAACTTCCCTGACAAGGCAGTGAAGTCCCTTTTCGTCGGTGGGTCCGATGTACATTCCGGGGTGTTCTCTTACCGGTTCCAACCCCTTTAACGCCTTTAAACTGTTGGCGTCATAGCTTGATTTTACTTTTCCGAACATTATAAATTCCTCTTGATTTTATGCACTCAAAATGCTGGTTTTATTATACCATATTATATAAATAAAAGCAAGTTTTAAGGGGCGTTTTTGAGCAAAGTTTGCATAAAAAAAGCGCGCTTGCGCACGCTTATTTTATGGAAAAATTTAACTGTAAAAATATGGAAAACTTTGATGAAGTGTTCGAGTGCGAGGCGTGCGGAAACCACGTTTGCAAGACCAAAGCCGAGCTGTGGGGCAGGGTTTGTCCCAACTGCTTTGGAAGATTGTACAGAATATCATAGATATTCTTTCAGCTGTTCAAGGCGGTCGGTGAGAATTTGCGCCTGTTCGGGCTGACCGACAGCTAAAAGATAATCGCGCTTAAGCTCGGTTAAGGATATGAACGCGGGGTCGTCCTCGCGGATTACGGGCTGGCTGAAAAGAAGGTCTTTGTCAACCTCTTCTATGCGCTTTCCCTTTAAAATTTGCGCTTGCGCGGTAAGTACTGCTACCGTCACTTTTGCGCTGTCCTCGTTATGGTAAAACTCGTGAATTACAAGTCCGTCCGTCTTGTCCGCACCTAAATACAGCGGCTGAACGTTAAGCCAGAACAGATACGACGAGGCGGGAAGAAATACGCTTAAGTATGCAACTTCGGGTATAAACAGTCCCACTAACCCGACTATGCTGAAAAGGAAATTTACGGTTATTCCGCCGAACGATGTGAACAGCACTCTCATTCTTAAATGTTTATCGGTGCGGGGTATTATTTTACAGCTTGACGAACCAAACAGCGAAAAACGGGGAACAGCTTTTATTCTTACTATTGCGCCGAACAGCATATGTCCGAGTTCGTGCACAAGGCTTTCAAAGGGCAACGCCAAAACAATTGCTATGTAACAGACGATTGCAAGCGTTTTATAGTGGAACCAAAGCATTAACGCAGCCCAAATTCCCCATACGGCGGCGTTAAGCACGGGTATTATGTATTTCATTTTGTGCCCGCCTTTAACATATAGTATCCCTCTAAGTTGTCGCTTTCGGAAACAGTCAGAACGTTTAAGCCGAGCTTTTTCATCAGCTTATAAATCAACAGACAGCCGCCGCCTACTATGTCGGCGGAGTTTGTGCATATGGTGGTTGCACGGATTTCTTCAACCGGCATTGTCAAAAGCTTGTCCGCAAAGCCCGCCATTTCCTCTACGGTAACGCGCGTGCCGTCGGTAATTTCGGGGTGATACTCTTTAAGTCCGTGTTTGATTGAGGCAAGGCGGGACGCCGTTCCGCCTATCGTATACATATCGTAAGCCGACGCGCTTACGTTGCCGTATTCTTCGAGCTTGCTATCTATTACCTTTTCAAGTTTGGTCCTGTCGCGTCCTGCGAGGTCGTAAAGCCTTACCGTGCCGATGTTTACGCTTTTGGCGAAAATTATATTTCCGTTATTGCGGATTGTCACTTCAGTGCTTGCGCCGCCGACGTCGATAATACCGCCGTCTGCGCCTTTAAGCGCGCCCATAAGGCCTATTTGCGCCTCCTGCTCACCGCTTATAACGTCTACCTTAATACCGCACAAATCGTACACGCGGCGCACAAAATCGCCGCCGTTGGGCGCGGAACGTACCGCCGCCGTGGCGAATGCGTATATACTTTTAATGCCCTCACACTCCGCCTGCGCTTTGAAAGTGCAGACTGCCTGCGCGGTGCGTTCTATCGCCTCGGCGTTTAATACGCCGTAAGTTGACAACCCCTCGCCGAGGCGGGTGGTTGCAAGCTGTTTGGATAAAGTTTTTCCGTCAGCCACTATTGCAAGGCGGACGGAATTTGAACCTATGTCTATAATTGCTGTTCTCATAATTGTTATCCGATTAGTATTTTAAACAGTGTAAAAGTGTAAAATTATAAAAGTACGGAGATACGAGCAGAACGAGGCGCGCGAGGAAAACCCGAAGGAGCATACAAATAAGTATGTGACTGAGGGTTGCCGCAACGCAACATAGTTATGCGACGTAGATACGTGCTTTTACTTGCCGAAGACAAAGCCGTACTCGTACGCCTTATCAAGCAAACCTTCACGGGACTGATAGTATTCGAGCGTTTTTTCGTTTTTTTCGGTTGCCGTTTCGTAAACGTTTATCTGTGTCTGAACATCTTTTTTAATGTTATTCAGATTCACTATCGTAACAAGCTGATATATACATACCGCCAAAAGTATGACTGCAAATAATATTACGTTTACCGTAAGCGCCGCAATGAGGCGGTTGCGTTTTTCTTCTGTCATATATAATTACCTTACTTTTTTTTGGAAGTAATAACATTATATACTTTCTTTACGAAAAATGCAACAAATACGTGAAAACTTTTTAAATACAATACCGCGCCTAATAAACACCCCGCAAGCATATACAGCCTGAGCGAGTCAAAATCAAACATAACGGATATAAATACAAACCCTGCGCAGAACACAAGGCAATACAAAATATCGCAGGCTATCGTGAACACTCTGTCCTTTACTGTGTATGCCTTTGAGTGTATTCCGCAGACGGCGCACCGAGCTATGTATAAAACGTCGTACACAATTCCGCTTACAATGCCAAGGGTTGCGCAGGTTATGAAAACAAAAATACTCATTACTTGAAGAGTTTGCCCTTTATACCAAGTCCCTTGCCAACGTATCTTACCGCTGTAATTTCGCCCGTTGCAGAAAACGAACCGCTCGACTTGGAAAAGCCGACTATCTTCATGCCGTTGCCCGAAACCACTATTCTGCCCGCGGGATATGACAGAATTATCTGCTTATCCGAAAACGCGTCCACGCTTTCCACACCCGTTGCCGTAATTCTTTTGCACTGCTCTATATTTAACGTATGGGGTTGAACTTCCATAATACCTCCTATAAAAAAATACCACCTTACGGTGGTATCATATGCTTTGGTATTTGGTTTTATTACCTGAGTTTCATTATTTTATAGACCACTTTTCTCACAAGCGAGCGGGGCGCAAGGCGGGTTGTGAAAACAAGGAATCTGTTCCTGCCGCCCTGTATTGCTACGACTTTGCCCTTTTTCATTTTTTTGTAGCCGAAACGCGCGACCTTTTCCGCCGACGCCACTTTGAGATTTTTGAAAAGACCCGAATAGGCTAAATTTGCCGCCTTTTCAAAGCCTGTTCTTAC